>NZ_JBEZBW010000007.1:0-170927 GCF_040647305.1 Saccharothrix sp. NPDC042600
AGGATCGCGTCCACGATCAGCCGACGGCAGTGCTTCTCCGGACGTCCGCCCCGGCCCGCCAGCCATGGCGGGTCGGGCAGCAGCGCGTCCACGATCGCCCACTGGGCGTCGGTGAGATCGGTCGGGTAGCGGCGCTGTCGCATGCCGGGCCGGTGCGTGGCCGCCAAGCGGCAGCAGCCACCCGCGCTGACAACGCCGCCCGGGATCGGGCAGGATAACAACGGAACTCCTGGTCGACCGGATGCCTAGACAACACCCGATCTACCAGGAGTTCCCCTGTCCGCGCACCAAAGCCACACCACCCACCGGGTTCCCAAACAGCCACTCAGGCCGGTCACGCGACGTCCGCATGGTCAAACGCAGGTCGCTGTACCGGTAGCGGTACTTCTGGGCTGGCACCGGTCGCCGGGTGCATGACCACGTCGGCTCCCGTGGTGGCCAGTTGCTCGGTGCTGTGGACGACGAGGTCGGGCCGGCCCGTCAGCCCGCTCGCGGCGTCAACGGCGGCCCGGTGCCCGGCCCGGCCGGCGTACTGGGCCATCGTGATCAACAAGCCGCACCGGCACCCAGGAAGAGCGGCCCGCCGACGACGGCCCGCGCCCGTCCCACTGGAAGACCACCAGCGCCACGAGCGCCCAGGTGCTCGACCGGGGTCCGGCGGCGTCGTGCCGGAAGGGGCGGGATCCGTCGTCGGGACGGCCGGATCCGGGGTTCAGTCGGAAATCCGGGCCGTGTCCCTCCGTCGGGACGGGGAGGAGCCGTTGCCGCCGGGGGCCGAGCCGTGCAGGACGACGCCCTCTTGGAAGCCCAGGCGCAGGGCCATGCGGACCTCGTCGAACCGCACGTCGCCGACCGCGATCGCGTACGGCAGGCGGCCCCACTCGCGGAAGCCCAGGCTCTCGTACAGCTCGATCGCCCCGTGGTTGTTGCCGCGCACGCCCAGGGTCAACAGCTCCAACCCCGCCGCACGGGCGTGGTCCACGACCGCCGACACCAGCCGCCGGCCCAGTCCCAGCCCGCGCGCCGACGGGTGGGTCGTCACCCGGCCCACCTCCGCCGAGTGCTTGAAGACCGCCGAGGTCGAGCGCAGCCACGTCGCCGTCCCGCGCACGACACCGTCCACCCGCGCCAGCACCAGCGCGCCGTCGCCCGACGACACCCGCGCCAGCACCATGTCCAGCCACGCGTCGGTCTCCGCGCGCGACGGCGGGACCTGCCAGCCGATCGCCCCGCCGGCCGCCACCACGTCGTGCAGCACCGAGTGCACGGAAGCGCGCAGCGAAGAGTCCGCGACGGTGGGCCACACCAGCTCGATCCCCATGCCGCCAACCCTAAAACCGCTCCCGGACTGTCGTACCCCGCCGCTAACGTGACGAACGTGACCACCCTCGTCGCCGCCAAAGGCCTGACCAAGCACTTCGGGGACTTCCAAGCCGTCCGGGGCATCGACGTCGAGGTCCACCGGGGCGAGGCGTTCGGGTTCCTCGGCCCCAACGGCGCGGGCAAGTCCTCGACCATGCGCATGGTGTCCTGCGTGTCCCCGCGCACCGGCGGCGAGCTGTCCGTGCTGGGCATGGACCCCAACCGCGACGGGCCGCGCATCCGGGCCCGGCTCGGCGTCGTCCCGCAGTTGGACAACCTCGACACCGAGTTGACCGTCCGCCAGAACCTGGAGATCTACGGCCGCTACTTCGGCATGTCGCGCGCCCGCGTCCGCGAGAAGGCCGCGGAGCTGCTCGACTTCGCCCAGCTCACCGAGCGCGCCGACGACGAGGTGGAACCGCTGTCCGGCGGCATGAAGCGCCGGCTGACCATCGCCCGCTCCCTGGTCAACGACCCGGAGCTGGTCGTCCTGGACGAACCCACCACGGGCCTGGACCCGCAGGCCCGCCACCTGCTGTGGGACCGGCTGTTCCGGCTCAAGCAGAACGGCGTCACCCTCGTCATCACCACCCACTACATGGACGAGGCCGAGCAGCTGTGCGACCGGCTGGTCGTCATGGACGGCGGCAAGATCGTCGCCGAGGGCTCGCCGGTCGAGCTGATCCGCCGCTACTCGACCCGCGAGGTGCTGGAGCTGCGCTTCCCGCCCGGCGAGCAGGACCCGACCGCCGTGCGGGGCCTCGCCGACCGCGTCGAGGTGCTGCCCGACCGCCTGCTGCTCTACACCGACGACGGCGAGGCCGCCCTGTCCGCCGCGCACCACCGGGGCGTGCGGCCGGCGTCCAGCCTGGTCCGCCGCAGCTCGCTGGAGGACGTGTTCCTCCGCCTCACCGGCCGGACGTTGGTGGACTGATGCTCGCCGTCCTGGAGTACCAGTGGACGTGGTACCGCCGGAACTGGCGGTCCACGTCGGTCACCACGTTCGTCAACCCGCTGCTGTTCCTGCTCGCGATGGGCATGGGCTTCGGGTCCCAGGTCACGGCCGGTCCGGCCACCGGCGGCGAGCGGTACGTCGTGTTCCTCGCCCCGGCGCTGGTGGTCACCACGGCCGTGCAGAGCGCCATGTTCGAGTCGTCGTGGGCGGTGTTCTCGCAGTTCAAGTGGCAGAAGACCTACGTCGGCATGGTCGCCACCCCGGTCACCCCGGCGCAGGTCCTGTACGGGCAGCTGCTGTGGGTGGCGCTCAAGCTCACCTTCGGCTGCGTCGCGTTCCTGCTGGTCGCGGGCCTGCTGGGGGCGGTGACGTCACCGTGGGCGGTGCTCGCGCTGCCGTTCGGCGTGCTGACCGGCATGGCGTTCAGCGCCCTGGTCGTCGCCTACACCGCCACCCTGGAGAAGCCGGACTCGTTCAACGGCCTCTACCGGTTCCTGGTCATCCCGATGACCCTGTTCACCGGCGCGTTCTTCCCGCTGAGCCAGCTGCCGGGCTGGCTGCACCCGCTGGCCTGGCTCACGCCCGTGTGGCACGGCATCGAGCTGTCCCGCGGTGCCGCGTTCGGCACGCTGGGCGTGCTGCCCGCGCTGGGCCACCTCGCCTACCTGTCCGCACTGGTCGCCGCGGGCGTGCTCCTCGGCCGCCGGTTCTTCCACCGACGACTGGCGGTGTGAGCAGCCCATGACCCGAACGCTCGACCAGAGCGCCCCGGCCAGCCGGGGCCTGCTGCTGCGGATCGTGCCGCCCGGCCTGTACGCGGGCCGGCCGCACGTCATCGTCGAACGCGCCCACCTGGTGTACCGCCGGGCGTGGACGTCGTTCGTCTCCGGGTTCTTCGAACCGCTGTTCTTCCTGCTCTCCCTCGGCTTCGGCTTCGGGCAGCTGGTGAGCGCGGTGGACGGCCTGCCGTACCCGGCGTTCGTCGCGCCCGCCCTGCTGGCCGCCTCCGCGATGAACGGCGCGGTGTTCGACACGACGTTCAACCTGTTCTCCAAGGTCAAGTACACCCGCGTGTACGAGGCGATGCTGAACACCCCGATGGGGCCGATCGACATCGCCGTCGGCGAGGCGACCTGGGCGTTGCTGCGCGGCGGCCTGTACTCGGCCGGGTTCCTCGCCGTGATGGCCGGGTTCGGGCTCATCACCTCGGCGTGGGCGCTGCTGGCGCTGCCCGCGTGCCTGCTGGTGGCGCTGGCGTTCGCGGCGGTCGGCATGGCCGGGACCACGTTCATGCGATCGTGGCAGGACTTCGACCTGGTGCAGCTGTTCGTGCTGCCGCTGTTCCTGTTCTCCACGACCTTCTACCCGCTGTCGGTGTACCCGGCGTGGCTGCAGGCGGTCGTCCAGTGGACCCCGCTCTACCACGCGATCGAGCTGTTGCGGGCCCTGACCACGGGCTCGGTCGGCTGGGGCGCCCTGGCGCACGTGCTGTACCTGGTCGTCATGGGCGCGCTGGGGGTGCTGGTCGCGTCCCGGCGGCTGGGCAAGTTGCTGACCTCCTGACCGGGTCCAACACTGGACGCAGTCATCCCTTCACGGGAGGTCGTCATGGACGTGATCGTGCTCGTCGGCCGCATCCTGTTCGTGCTGCTGTTCCTCAACTCGGCGTTCGGCCACTTCACCCAGACCGAGGGCATGGCCGGGTACGCCGAGTCCAAGGGCGTCCCGTCGCCGCGCCTGGCCACCCAGGCCAGCGGCGCGGTGCAGCTCGTCGGCGCGTTGATGGTGCTGCTGGGCGTGTGGGCCGACCTCGGGGCGCTGCTGCTGGTGCTGTTCCTGCTGCCCACGGCGTTGCTCATGCACCCGTTCTGGAAGGAGCGCGACCCGCAGGCCCGGCAGGGCGAGACCATCCAGTTCAGCAAGGACGTGTCGCTGGCCGGCGCGGCGTTGATGTTCTTCGGCCTCTACGCGGGAGCGGGCGAGGAGCTGGGCCTGACCATCACGGGACCGCTGTTCTGAGCGGTTGTCGAGGTGCCGTTACCCTGGTCGTGTGAGTGTCGAGTCCGTCTTCCCCGCGTTGGAGCCCCTGCTGCCGAGGGTGTCCAAGCCCGTGCAGTACGTCGGCGGGGAGTTGAACGCGACCGTCAAGGACTGGGACGCCGCCGCCGTGCGGTGGGCCCTGATGTACCCGGACGCCTACGAGGTCGGGCTGCCCAACCAGGGCGTCATGATCCTCTACGAAGTGCTCAACGAGCAGCCGGACGTCCTGGCCGAGCGCACCTACGCGGTGTGGCCGGACCTGGAGGCGCTCATGCGCGAGCACGGCGTGCCGCAGTTCACCGTGGACGCGCACCGGCCGGTGAAGGCGTTCGACCTGCTCGGGGTGAGCTTCGCCACCGAGCTGGGCTACACGAACCTGCTCACCGCGCTGGACCTCGCGGGCATCCCGCTGCGCGCCGACGAGCGCGGTGACGACGACCCGGTCGTGGTGGCCGGCGGGCACGCGGCGTTCAACCCCGAGCCGATCGCGCCGTTCATCGACGCCGCGGTGCTGGGCGACGGCGAGGAAGCCGTCCTGGAGATCACCGACCTGGTGCGCGCGTGGAAGGCCGAGGGGCGGCCCGGCGGCCGGGACGAGCTGCTGCTGCGCCTGGCCGAGACCGGCGGGGTGTACGTGCCCCGGTTCTACGACGTGGAGTACCTGCCCGACGGGCGCATCCAGCGCGTGGTGCCCAACCGCGAGCGCGTGCCGTACCGGGTGTTCAAGCGGACCACGATGGACCTCGACGCGTGGCCGTACCCGAAGCAGCCGCTGGTGCCGCTGGCGGAGTCGGTGCACGAGCGGATGAGCGTGGAGATCTTCCGCGGCTGCACGCGCGGGTGCCGGTTCTGCCAGGCGGGCATGATCACCCGCCCGGTGCGGGAGCGGTCCATCGAGGGCATCGGCGCGATGGTGCAGCGCGGCCTGGAGGCCACCGGGTTCGAGGAGGTGGGCCTGCTGTCGCTGTCCAGCGCGGACCACTCCGAGATCGCCGAGGTCACCAAGGGCCTGGCCGACCGGTACGAGGGCACGAACACCTCGCTGTCGCTGCCGTCCACCCGCGTCGACGCGTTCAACATCGACCTGGCCAACGAGCTGTCCCGCAACGGCCGCCGCTCGGGCCTGACCTTCGCGCCCGAGGGCGGCAGCGAGCGCATCCGGCGCGTGATCAACAAGATGGTGTCCGAGGAGGACCTCATCCGGACGGTCAGCGCGGCGTTCGGCGCGGGTTGGCGGCAGGTGAAGCTGTACTTCATGTGCGGCCTGCCGACCGAGACCGACGACGACGTGCTGCAGATCGCCGAGATGGCCAAGAACGTCATCCGCGCGGGCCGCGAGGTCAGTGGCCGCAAGGACATCCGCTGCACCATCTCCATCGGCGGGTTCGTGCCCAAGCCGCACACGCCGTTCCAGTGGGCGGCGCAGTGCGATCCGGCCACTGTGGACAGTCGGCTGCGCAAGCTGCGCGAGGCGGTGAACTCGGACCGCTCGCTGGGCCGCAACATCGGCATGCGCTACCACGACGGGCAGCCGTCGCTGATCGAAGGCCTGCTGTCGCGGGGTGACCGCCGCGTCGGCGAGGTCATCGAGCGGGTGTGGCGCGAGGGCGGCCGGTTCGACGGGTGGTCGGAGCACTTCTCCTACCAGCGCTGGGTGGCCGCCGCCGAGGCCGAGCTGACGCCGCTGGGCGTGTCCCTGGACTGGTTCACCACCCGGGAGCGCGAGGAGCTGGAAGTCCTGCCCTGGGACCACCTGGACTCGGGCCTGGACAAGGAATGGCTCTGGTCGGACTGGCAGGACGCGCTGGACGAGCGCGAGCAGGACGACTGCCGCTGGACGCCGTGCTTCGACTGCGGTGTCTGCCCGGCGATGGGGACCGACATCGAGGTGGGCCCGACGGGGCGCACCCTGCTGCCGATCTCCCCGGTGGGCAAGGGCTCCCCGGTGCGCAACCCGGCGCTAACCCCGAGGTAGCCCGCTCCCGTCGACGACCCGGACCGCGCGCATCGGACAGGCGCGAGCGGCGGCGGCGACGTGGTCGGCCTGGTCGGGGCCGGGGTTGCGCGCGTACCGCAGCGTCCCGTCCTCCAACAGTCGGAACACCCGGGGCGCCTGCGCCTGGCACAGCGCGAAGTGCCGGCACAGCCCGTGGTCGACCGAGACCCGGAACGCGGCGGGCTCCGCGTCACCGGGGGCGCTGCGGATGCCCAGGCGCAGCAACGCCTCCGGGGGCAGGACGCGGAGCAGGGTCAGCGTGATCGTCGGGACCAGGACGGTGATGCCGGCCAGCCACAGGACCGGCACCGAGCCGTTGGCCGCCGCGCCCAGCCACGCGTGCATCGCGCACAGCCACACCGCCACGTACGCCAGGCGGTGCACGGGTAACCGGTTCCAGTAGAACCCCGCGCCGCGAAGCGCGGCCGTCACGGCCACCGCGACCATGAGCTCCAGGCCGAGGACGCCCAGGGCGTGGCGGGGCGGCCCGAAGGGCAGCACGACCGCGAACGGTTCGACCGTGCCGGCGGCGGCCAGCGCGAGGGCGTGCGTCACCCCGAGCGCCACGCTGAACGTCGCCAACACCCGGTGCGTCACCCGCGCCCCGGGCATCGCCCGCACCCAGCCGGTCGCGGTGAGGACGCCCCAGCAGATGGTCAGGCACATGGCCACGTACGCCAGCCGGCCGGACCACGGCGCCACGGTCGAGGACACGATTCGACTCCCCCTCAAGTCGCGGGTCTCCAGAGAGGGAGTACGAACCCCGATGTCCGCGGTTCGAGCAGCGGTTCAAATACGTGATGTGATCTGTGTCACATGGCATCCGGAGAACCGCGGAGACGATCAATACGTTGCGGCCCCTACAACACCCGTAAACACCCGCGGTGCGTCCAGGAAACTGTGGATTAACGCGATCGGGTGTAGTACGTTCACGGAACGTCTCGTTCGCCCCGCCGCGCGCCAACTTCGAGGAGGTTCGGTTCGCATGAATTCCTTGGGTGGAGTGTGGGTGGACGGCAACCAGGTCCGCCGGCGGCCCGGCGAGGAACTCGTCACCCAGCTCTACGGCCAGTTCAAAGGCGCTTTGTTCGCCCACGTCCTGGGCCTGACCAACCACGACCGGCAATGGACCGAGGACGTCGTCCAGGAGACGCTGATCCGCGCCTGGCAGAACGCCGAGACCCTCGTCCGCGACCCGCGCATGCTGCGCGGCTGGCTGCTGACCGTGGCCCGCCGCATCGTCATCGACGGCTGGCGCACGCGCCGCGCCCGACCGCAGGAAGTGGAGCTGACCAGCACCGACGCCGTGCACGCCGCCGACGAGACCGAGCAGCGCCTGTCCATCATGGTGATCACCGACGTGATCGGGCGGCTCGGCGAGGAACACCGCGCCGCGATCTACGAGACCTACGTCCGGGGTCGCACGATCCGCGAGGCGGCGCAGGTGCTGGGCATTCCCGAGGGCACCGTGAAGTCGCGCGTCTACAACGGGATGAAGGTCCTGCGCCGGGCATTGCGGGAGTGGAACTGAAAAGGTTCGCCGTGCTCTCCGCGAAATGCACGTGCAGTGGACCGGAAACGTCCGGCAGCGGTTCGCCCGAACCGGCCTGCGGCAATTGAGTGAATGACCGGATCGGCGCTTTGGCGGGTGACCCCCGGCCGCTGCCGACAAGTCTGGCCGAACCCCGGCCGACGGTCTCTACGGTGGGTACCGAAGGAAATGCGCCCGCACCGGTGCGAACCCTTCGGTACCCCGGGTGTCCTACGGTGGTCCACCCCGAACGCTTGAGCGGAGGAACCGTGCCAACGCCGACCGTGGGCCGCGACGCCGAGCTGCGCGCCACCCGCGCGCTGCTGGTCGCCACCGCCGCCGGCCGCGCGACGACGGCGTTCGTCACGGGGGAGGTCGGCGTCGGCAAGTCCGCCCTGCTCGACGCGGTCACCGGCCAGGCCCGCGCGCTGGGGTTCGCGGTCGCCACGGCCCGCGCCACCCGGCTGGAGAGCGACCTGCGCGGCGGCGTCGCGGGCCAGCTCGCCGACGGGCTGCGCGCCGCCCCGGTCGAGGCGCTGGACGACCTGCACCGCGCCGTGCGCCGCGCGCTCGGCCGCGGACCGCTGCTGCTGGCGGTGGACGACGTGCACCTGTCCGACAGCTGGTCCCTGCGCTGCCTGGCCTACCTGCTGCGCCGCGTCCACGAAGAGCCGCTGGCCGTCGTGCTCACCGCCGCCACCGGCCAGTCGCCCGCAGGCGAGGTCGCGCTGCCGGAGCTGACCGGCGGCCACACCGCGACGGTCGAGCTGGCCGGCCTCGACGTCGCCGCGGTCGGCGAGCTGCTCGGCGACCCGGCCATCGCCCGCGCCTGCCACGAGGTCACCGGCGGCAACCCCTACCTGTTGCGCGCGCTGCAACGCGAGCTGACGCCCGACGCCGACATCGGCACCCTCGGCTCACCCGACATCGGCCAGATCCTGCGCGTGTGCCTGCGCCCGTACGAGGGTGCGACCGAACTGGTTCGCGCCACGGCGGTGCTCGGCGCGGACGCCACCGTGGACCGCGTCGCCACGATGGCCGGTGTCGAACCACGGCGTGCGCTGCGCATCATCGACGCACTGGTGCGCCTGCACGTCTTCCGCGACGACTACCCGATCGCGTTCGTGCACCCGTTCCTGCGCAACTCGGTGCTCGCGGACCTCCCGGTCGCCACCCGCGCCGCCGACCACGCCCGCGCCGCGAAGCTGCTGGCCGACGCCGGGGCGCCGGACACCCGCGTCGCCGAGCACCTGCGGGCGGCCCGCGCGATCCCGTTGCCGTGGGCCGTGGACGTGCTGCGCCGCGCCGCCCGCCAGGCCACCCACGACGGCCGCCTCGACGCCGCCCAGGACTACCTGGAACGCGCCCTGGAGGAACGCCTGACCAGCGACGAACGCCTCGCCGTGCAGCTTGAGCTGGTGCACGTCACCTACGTCGTGGACCAGGCCGAGGGCATGGCCAAGCTGCGCGACGCCCTCGCGCACGCCGACGACGCCCGCTCCGCCGCCGGCCAGGCCGTGTCGATGCTGCTGCGGCTGTGCAGCGCGCCGGAGGCCCGCCTGGCGCTGTCCATCGGGCTGCAACTGGTGTCCCGGCTCAGCTCGCAGGAGCACGACGAGTCGTGGGAGCTGCGCACCATGTCCTACCTGGCCGGTGTGGGCAACAACGTCGGGCTCGCCCTGCGCGCCAGCATGTTCACCGAGGAGCTGGAGTCGGAGGTGCCGAACTCCCCGCGGCTGCGGCAGGTCCACTCCGCGCTGATGTCGCTGGGGCACGCGTTGCGCGGCGACTCGGCGGAGAAGGCCGTGCAGTACGCGGCGGAGGCGCTCGACGGTGACCGCGTGGACGTGTTCACCCAGCCGTTCGTCTTCGCCGTCAGCACGTGCTTCATGGCCGACGCGCCCGACCTGTCCGACCGGTTCCGCCGGATGATCGGCAGCGAGGCCGAGCCGCACGACTACCACCTGCGCAAGGGGACCGCCGTCTCGCTCGCGCACGGCATGGACTACCTGGCCAAGGGCGACCTGGTGCGCGCGAAGACGTTCCTGAAGTGGCAGCTTCGCCTGTTCGACGAGCTGCACGCGGTGGACGTGTGCCCGATGGCGATCCTTTGCGCCGCAAGGCTCGCGGAGGTCCTGGTCGATCTCGGGCGGTTCGAGGAGTCACGGGACCTGTTGGCGCGTCACGGTTTCGCGGGCGAGCTGCCGGAGATGTTCCAGCACAACGTCACGCTTTTCGCGCGGGGCAAGCTGAAGCTGGCCACCGGGGACGCGGCCGGCGCGCTCGCGGACCTGTCGGAGTGCGGGCGAAGACTCACCGCGTCCAGGATAGACAGTCCGGCGATCCTGCCGTGGCGGGCGCTCGCCGTGCGCGCCCACCTGGCCCTGGGAATGCGTGAAGACGCCGCTCGCCTGGCCCTGGAAGACCTGGAACGCGCGAAGCGTTGGGGAACGCCGCGGGCCATGGGCACCGCGCTGATCGCCGTCGGCCTCACCAGTGACGACGAACCGGCCGTGCGGGCGCTGCGCAAGGCCGTCGAGTACCTCACCGAGTCCGCCGCCCGCCTGCTGCACGCCGAGGCCCTGTTCGAGCTGGGCGCCCGCCTGCGCCGGCGGGGACAGCCGGAACGGGCCATCCCGCACCTGCGCAAGGCCGTCGAGCTGAGCGCCAGGTGCGAGTCCAAGCCGCTCATCGGGCGGGCCGCCGACGAGCTGCGGGCCTGCGAACCGGCCACCGCGCGCGGCACCGCCCACGGCCTCACCCGCCAGGAGACCCGGGTCGCCGGCATGGCCGCGCGGGGCCTGACCAACCGGCAGATCGCCGAAGCCCTGTTCCTCACCCGCCGCACGGTCGAGCTGCACCTGTCCGGCGCGTACCGCAAGCTGGGCATCACCGGCCGCGCGGACCTCGCCGCCGCGCTGCACCGGGGCGACTAGCGCTGCCGGTTCGACTAGCGCTGCCGGTTCGGCGCCGCCGGGGGACCGCCGGCCGCGTCGTTCCGCACGGCGGCCTTCGCGTCCACCAGCCCGTGGCCGTAGAAGCCGTTGTACTCGGAGTACCCGGTGCAGAACGCGTCCTGCGCGCCCGTGCCGTTCAGGTCGTAGTCGGCGGGGCACGCCAGCGTCTCGGCCTGCGCGTTGAGCATCCGGCTCAGCTCGCCCGCGGTCGCGTCCGGGTGCGTGGACGCCAACAGCGCCGCGACCCCGGACACGTGCGGCGCGGCCATCGACGTGCCGCACGAGTAGTCGTAGCCCGCCGGCACCGTGGACAGCACGCACGCCTGCGCGCCGTCCGGCTGCTGCCTGCGGTCACCGCCCGGCGCGGTCACGTCCACCGCGCCCAGCCCGTACGAGCTGTACCCGGCCTTGACCTTCGCCGCGCCCACCGACGACACCGCCACCACGTTGCGCAGCTGCGCCGGCAGCACCAGGCACGTGTTGTCCACCGGGCGCGGCTTCACGTCCTCGGCCGCGGCGTTGGTCGGGCTCTGCGCGTCCCGGCCCGGCCGGGTCAGGTCCACCCCGCCGTTGCCCGCCGCCGCGACGGTCAGCACACCCCGCCGGCCCGCGTACTCCACCGCCCGCCGCACCGCCTCGTACACCACGGCCTGGCCGGTCTGGTTCTGGCAGGTGAAGACCCACGGGTCGATGTAGTAGCTGTTGTTGGTGATGGTCATGCCCCGTTCGGCGGCCCACATGAACCCGCACACCGCGTACTCGGGGTAGATGAAGCCGGCGTCGTCCACGACCTTCACCGACGCGATCCGCACGTCCGGCGCGACACCCGTGGTGCCCAGGCCGTCGTCGGCGGCGGCGATGGTGCCCGCCACGTGCGTGCCGTGCGCGGAGGTCGTCGGCGACCACGCGGCGCGGGACTGGTCCGCCACGCCGGTCGTGCAGCCGGCCGACAGCGCCGGGTCCAGCGCGCGGACCAGGTCCGGGTGGGTCGGGTCCACGCCCGAGTCCAGGACGCCGACCACCACGTCCCGGCTGCCCTTGCTGATCGCGTGCGCCTCGGCGGCCCGGATCAGGTCCATGTCCCACTGCTCGGCGGTGCGGTCGCGCGTGTCGGGGGTGCCCGACCGGGCGGGCGTCTCGTCCTGCTTGCGCGCCGGCGCGCCCGTGCGGCGGGACAGCCCGTCGGCCTCCGCGCTGTACGCCCGGTGCGGGCCGATCTTGCGCGCGAACCCCGGGTCCGCGGACACCGCGACGGCCACGCCGATCTGCGGGTAGAAGCCGAGGTTGGCGCCGCACGCGGCGGCCACGGTGGCGTCGGCCAGCGGCGCGCTCGTGCCCTGGTCCAGCACGACCAGGTAGCGCAGCGTCGGCCCCGGCTGGATGCACCCGGTGCTCGCGGGGACGCCGTCCGGTGCGGCGGCGTGCGCGGAAACCGCGAAGCAGCCGGTCGCGAGCAGCGCCGTGCTGACCGCGACCGCGTGGACGCGGCGGAGCAGAGGCACGGGTGACCTCCAAGAGCGGCCGTCGGGGTGGTCCTCTGGTGCCGGACGGTAGCCACGTGCGCCGAAGCAGACAAGCGCAACGGCCCCGAGCGGCACCAAGGTACCGTCCCGCTGGAGTAGGAGCGTGGCCCGTTGGGATGCTTACCCCGACGGACGCCACCCGGTACCCAAGGGGAGTAGCACTGAGTCGCCAGCAGCAGCCCAACCCGTCGGCCGCACCGGTGCAGAAGCTCCGGCTGCGCTACGCCAAGCGCGGACGGCTGAGGTTCACCTCACACCGTGACATCGCCCGCACGTTCGAGCGGGCGTTGCGGCGGGCCGGCGTACCCATGGCCTACTCCCAGGGCTTCAGCCCGCACCCGAAGGTGTCGTGGGTCGGCGCCGCGCCCACCGGCGTGGCCAGCGAGGCCGAGTACGTCGAGGTCTCGGTGGTCGAGGTCGTGGACCCCGCCGCGCTGCGCGACGCCCTGGACGCGGTGCTGCCGCCCGGCCTGGACGTGCTGGAGGTCGTGCAGGCGGCCGGCGGGTCGCTGCCCGAGCGGATCGAGGCCAGCGCCTGGCGGGTCGAGCTGCCCGGCGTGTCGCCCGGGGCGCTGGCGGCGGCGGTCGAGGCGTTCCTCGCGGCCGGGTCGGTCGAGGTCGAGCGGCTCACCAAGGACGGTCGCAAGGTGATCGACGTGCGTCCGGCGGTGGTGTCGGCGGAGGCCGTCGCCGCCGAGCCGGTGGACTTCGCCGCCGCCGAGCCGGGGGACGTCGCGACGGCGCAGGTCAGGGCGGGGGTCCCGGCGCATTCGAGCGACGCGGGACACGATGCACGGGATTTGTCACAACCGTGTGGGATACTCGTCATGGTCGTTCGGCAGACAACCCCTACCGTTCGACCCGACGACGTGCTGAGCGCGCTCCGAGTCGTCGCCGACCTGGTTCCGCCGGTGCCCGCGAAGGCGACCCGGATGGCGCAGGGGCGGCTCGACGACGAAGGCGGCCTGGTCGACCCGCTCGCCCTTGACCGGGCGGCGGAGGTCTGACCCGGAAGCCGCCGGAGCGGCGCTGACGGCGTCGTCGCGGGAGAAGACAGACCTGCCGTGCCCGAGCGCACGGCGAAGGCAAGGATTCCCGCCGCCAGCCGCGGCGGTGAGTGGACAAGAGAGGCCCCTGAGCGGCGGCGTCGAACCGGACGCGCCCGGGGGCGGAGGAGCTGCATGTCGAACACGAACAAGCCCGCCGGCGCCGGCGGGGGTAACGCCACATCCGCACACCCCGTGCTCGCCGAACTGCCGGACAAGCTGAGGGTGCACGCGCTGGCGAAGCTGCTGAACACGAGCAGCAAGGACGTCGTCGCGGCGCTCGCCGACCTGGGCGAGCCGGTCAAGGGCGCGCAGTCCAGCGTGAGCCGCGACCTGGCGATCAAGGTCGCCGAGAGCCTGCTGACCTGGGACGACATCGAATCCGGGGACATCGACGAGAGCACCGAGGCGCCCGCCGTCCCGGCTCGCGAGGTGGCCGCGCTCACACCGCTGTTCGCGCCGCCGTCCGCGGTGTTCCTGCCGCCCACCCCCGTGGTCGCGCCCGCCGCGTCCACCCTGGAGGTGGAGGAGGAGGAGCACGAGGACGACGTCGAGGAGGCGCCGCACGGCGAGGACGCCGGTGACGAGGGCGAAGGCCGCCGCCGCCGTCGTCGTGGCCGGCGTGGTCGCGGTCGCGGCAAGGGCGCGGGCGACGAGGCGTCGGGCGAGGACGAGGCCGTCGCCGAGGAGCCCGCGGAGGCCGAAGCCGAGGCCGAGGTCGAGGAGGCCGCCGAGGCCGAGGACGAGGGCGGCACCAGCCGCCGCCGGCGCCGTCGGCGTCGCCGCAAGACCGGCGCGGACGACGAGGCCGCCCCCAGCGAGGACGACCCGCCGAACACGGTCGTGCACGTCCGCGAGACGCGGGACGCGCGCGACGACAAGGCCGACTCCGAGGCCGCCCAGAACGAGGTGCGCAGCGTGCGCGGCTCGACCCGGCTGGAGGCCAAGCGCCAGCGCCGCCGCGACGGCCGCGAGGCCGGCCGCCGCCGCGCCCCGGTGCTGTCCGAGGCCGAGTTCCTGGCGCGCCGCGAGGCCGTCGAGCGCACGATGGTGGTGCGCGAGCGCGGCGACCGCACGCAGATCGGCGTGCTGGAGGACGGCGTGCTCGTGGAGCACTTCGTGACCTCCTCGGGCACCGGCTCGCTGGTCGGCAACGTCTACCTGGGCCGCGTGCAGAACGTGCTGCCGTCCATGGAGGCGGCGTTCATCGACATCGGCCGGGGCCGCAACGCGGTGCTCTACGCGGGCGAGGTCGACTGGGACGCGGCCGGCCTGGAGGGCAAGGCGCGCAAGATCGAGCAGGCCCTGTCCACCGGCGACAGCGTCCTGGTGCAGGTCACCAAGGACCCGGTCGGCCACAAGGGCGCCCGCCTGACCACGCAGATCAGCCTGCCCGGCCGCTTCCTGGTGTACGTGCCCGGCGGCGGCGCGACCGGCATCAGCCGCAAGCTGCCCGACGTCGAGCGCAAGCGCCTGAAGGACATCCTCAAGCGGGTCGTCCCCGAGGACGCCGGCGTCATCATCCGCACCGCCTCCGAGGGCATCGCGGAGGAGGAGCTGGCCCGCGACGTCACCCGCCTGCAGGCGCAGTGGCAGGTCATCAAGGACAAGGCGAACACGCCCAAGGCCCAGGCCCCGCAGCTGCTCTACGAAGAGCCGGACCTGCTGGTCAAGGTCGTCCGCGACCTGTTCACCGAGGACTTCGCTGCGCTGGTCGTCCAGGGCTCGGACGCCTGGGACACCATCGACGGCTACGTCCGCCACGTGGCGCCGGACCTGCAGGACCGCCTGCGCCGCCACGTCGGCAACAACGACGCGTTCGTCGAGTATCGCATCGACGAGCAGCTGCTCAAGGCACTGGACCGCAAGGTCTGGCTGCCGTCGGGCGGCTACCTGGTCATCGACCGCACCGAGGCGATGACGGTCATCGACGTGAACACCGGCAAGTTCACCGGATCGGGTGGAAACCTCGAAGAGACGGTGACGCGCAACAACCTGGAGGCGGCGGAGGAGATCGTCCGCCAGCTCCGGCTGCGCGACGTCGGCGGCATCATCGTCATCGACTTCATCGACATGGTGCTGGAGTCCAACCGCGACCTGGTGCTGCGGCGGCTGACCGAGTGCCTGGGCCGCGACCGCACCCGCCACCAGGTGGCCGAGGTGACGTCGCTGGGCCTGGTCCAGATGACCCGCAAGCGGGTGGGGACGGGCCTGTTGGAGGCCTTCTCGACCACCTGCGAGCACTGCCGCGGCCGGGGCCTGATCGTGTCGACCGAGCCGGTCCACACCCACGGCTCGTCCAACGGCGGCGGCGGTGCGCAGCAGCAGCAACAGCAGGGCCAGGGCGGCGGTCGCAAGTCCCGCCGCGGCAAGGGCGGCGACACGCAGGACACCACGCCCGCCGCGGCCGCTGCCGCGCCTCCGGTGACCCCGGAACCGGTGGCCGAGGTCGTCGTGCCGCCCACCGAGGAGCCCGAGGCGGTCGTGGAACAGCCCACGTCCAGCGAGCCCCTGGCCGCGATCGTGGAAGAGGACACGACCCCCGAGCCGAAGCGCCGCCAACGCCGCCGAGCCCGCCGGGAAGCAGGCGCGGTGACCAAGCACGAGCCGGAGCCCACCCAGGCCCAGCCCGCGCAGGCCGAGCCCGCGCAGGCCGAGCCGGCCCAGGCGAAGGCCGCACGGTCCAAGCCGACCCGGCCAACCGAGCCCGCCGAAGCCACCGAGGCTCCGGCGACCGCTCAGGCCCAGCCGGCCGAGCAGGCCCCGGCGACCGCTCAGCCGGCCGCCCAGGCCCAGGCCCAGCCCGCCGAGCAGGCCCAGCCGACCGGCCAGGCTCAGCCCGCCGAGCAGGCCCAGCCCGCCGAGCAGGCCGGTCAGGCTCAGCCGGCGGCGGAGTCGGCCCAGGCCGCGCCCGCGGCCCCCGCCGAAGCGCCCGCGGACACCGCCCCGGCGGCGCCCGACACCGCTGCGGCGGCGTCCGGCACCACCGAGGCACCGTCCGGCGCCGAAGCGGCCGTGCCCGCCGACGTGCAGCCGCCCACCCAGGTCGGCACCGCCGAGGCCAACGCGGCCGACCAGTCGCTCAACGGCCACGTCGAGCCCGCCCCGACCGCCCGCCGCCGTCCCCGCCGCGCCGCCTCGCGCCCGGCCGGGCCGCCGCTGGGCGCCGTCAAGGAGAGCTGAGCGAGCAGCGGACACCCGTGCCCCGTCCACCCCGTTCCCGGGGCGGGCGGGGCACGTCCACGCTCGGGGTCGGGGCCCCGTCCACCGGGGTGCCGCACCGGCGGTGACCAGGCGGATCGCGGTACACCGACCCCGGTTTGACCCCGCAGTCCACCGCCACGTAACCTGATGCACGGCCCGCCGTCCGGTGGGCCCTGTCGTGCGAAGCCCAGTCCACGAAAACCTGAGTGGCACTGTGGCGCGCGTGGCCCTGTCCGTCGAGTAGCAGGAGACTTCCGTCCCGATGTACGCGATCGTCAAGACCGGCGGCAAGCAGTACAAGGTGGCTGTCGGCGACGTCGTCGAGGTCGAGAAGCTCGAAGGCGAGCCGGGCACCGAAATCACCTTCCCGGCGCCGCTTCTCGTCGTGGACGGCTCCGACGTCACCGCCGACGCCGACGCCCTGGGAAAGATCTCGGTGACCGGCAAGGTCGTCGAGCAGACCAAGGGTCCCAAGATCCGCATCCACAAGTTCAAGAACAAGACCGGCTACCACAAGCGCCAGGGTCACCGCCAGAAGCTGACCCGCGTCGAGGTCACCGGCATCACCGGTAAGTGAGGATCTGACTAGCCATGGCACACAAGAAGGGTGCATCCAGCTCCCGCAACGGCCGTGACTCGAACCCCCAGTACCTCGGGGTCAAGCGGTTCGGCGGTCAGGTCGTCAAGGCCGGCGAGATCCTGATCCGCCAGCGCGGCACCAAGTTCCACCCCGGTGTGAACGTGGGTCGCGGCAAGGACGACACGCTGTTCGCGCTCGCCCCCGGTGCGGTCGAGTTCGGCGTGAAGCGTGGCCGCAAGACCGTGAACATCGTTCCGGTCGAGGCTGCCGCCTGAGTCACCACCTCCTGAGCGCCGTGTGTCCGCGGGAATGCGCGGACCACGGCGCTCAGTAGTGTTTAAGCAGACGTTCCACACCTAGCGCTTGGAAGTGATTCCCCGTGTCCCGTTTTGTCGACCGGGTGGTGATCCACGTCGCCGCCGGTGACGGCGGGAACGGTGTCGCCTCCGTCCACCGCGAGAAGTTCAAGCCGCTCGGCGGCCCGGACGGCGGCAACGGCGGCAAGGGCGGCGACGTCGTCCTGATCGTCGACTCGCAGGTGCACACGCTGCTGGACTTCCACTTCCGCCCGCACGCCGCCGCCGGCAACGGCAAGGGCGGCGCGGGCGGCAACCGGGACGGCGCGAACGGCGCGGACCTGGAGCTGCGCGTCCCCGACGGCACCGTGGTGCTCACCCCGGACGGCGAGGTCGTCGCCGACCTCGTGGGCGAGGGCACCCGCCTCATCGCCGCCCAGGGCGGCCGGGGCGGCCTCGGCAACGCGGCACTCGCGTCCAAGGCCCGCAAAGCCCCCGGATTCGCTCTTCTGGGTGAACCTGGTGAGAAGCACGACCTCGTGCTGGAGCTGAAGTCCGTCGCTGACGTGGGCCTGCTGGGCTTCCCGTCGGCGGGCAAGTCGTCGCTGATCTCGGTGCTGTCCGCGGCCAAGCCGAAGATCGCCGACTACCCGTTCACCACGCTCGTGCCGAACCTCGGCGTGATCACCGCCGGCGAGACGGTGTTCACCATGGCCGACGTGCCCGGCCTCATCCCCGGCGCGTCCGAGGGCAAGGGCCTGGGCCTGGACTTCCTGCGGCACATCGAGCGCTGCGCGGTGCTCGTGCACGTCGTGGACTGCGCGACCTACGAGGCCAACCGCGACCCGCTGTCCGACATCGACGCGCTGGAGGAGGAGCTGGCGAAGTACACGCCCTCCCTGGCGGACGACCTCGCCGAACGCCCCCGCGTCGTCGTGCTGAACAAGATCGACATCCCCGAGGCCCGCGACCTGGCCGACATCGTGAAGCCCGACGTCGAGGCCCGCGGCCTGCCGGTGTTCGAGGTGTCCACGGCCAGCCGGGAGGGCCTGCGGGAGCTGACGTTCGCCCTCGGGCGGATCGTCGAGGAGTACCGGGCCTCGCGGCCCAAGCAGGAGGCGACCCGGGTCGTCCTGCGGCCGACCGCCGTGGACGACTCCGGCTTCACCGTCGTCGAGGACCCCCAGACCCCGGGCGGGTTCATCGTGCGCGGCGAGCGCCCGGAGCGCTGGATCCGGCAGACGGACTTCAGCAACGACGAGGCCGTCGGCTACCTCGCCGACCGCCTCGCCCGCCTGGGCGTGGAGGACGTGCTGGTCAAGATGGGCGCGGTCCCCGGCGCCCAGGTCACCATCGGCGACCTGGTGTTCGACTGGGAGCCGTCCACCCCCGCCGGCATCGCCGCCGTGGCCATGACCGGCCGCGGCACCGACGCCCGCCTCGAACCCCACAACCGGGTCGGCGCCGCCGAGCGCCTCGCCGCCAAGAAGGCGCGTCGCCTGCCCGGCGCCTACGACGAGGACCTCGAAGAGGAAGAGTGATCGGGTCGGTGTTGTCCCAGGCCCGGCAGGCCGTCGCGGCGGCGGGCCGGGTGGTGGTCAAGGTCGGGTCGTCGTCGCTGACCACGGCGCAGGGCGGCCTGGACCGGTCCCGCCTGGACGCCCTGGTCGACGCGGTCGCCGCCCGGTGCGCGGCCGGCAGCCAGGTGGTGCTGGTGTCCTCCGGCGCCATCGCGGCCGGCCTGGCGCCGCTGGGCATCACCCGCCGCCCGCGCGACCTGGCGACGCAGCAGGCCGCGGCGAGCGTCGGCCAGCTCACCCTGGCCCACGCCTACGCCAACTCCTTCGGCCGCTACCAGCTCACCGTCGGCCAGGTGCTGCTCACCGCCGACGACGTCGTCCGCCGCTCGCACTACCGCAACGCCCAGCGCACGTTCTCCCGCTTGCTGGCGCTGGGCGCGGTGCCGGTGGTGAACGAGAACGACACCGTCGCCACCGAGGAGATCCGCTTCGGCGACAACGACCGCCTGGCCGCGCTCGTGGCCCACCTGGTCGGCGCGGACGCCCTGTTCCTCCTCTCCGACGTGGACGCCCTCTACGACGGCGACCCCCGCCACCCCGGCGCGCAGCGCATCACCGAGGTGGCCGGCGCCGCCGACGTCGACGGCGTGCGCGCCGGCACGGTCGGCGCGTCCGGCCTCGGCACCGGCGGCATGGCCTCCAAGCTCGCCGCCGCCCGGCTGGCCGCGTCCGCCGGCATCCCGGTGCTCCTGGCCGGAGCCGCCGACGCCGTCCGCGCCCTGAGCCAGGCCGACGTGGGCACGGCCTTCGCCGCGACCGGCCCCCGCCTGACCGCCAGGCGCTTCTGGCTGGGCCACGCCGCCGACGCCACCGGCCGCCTCACCCTGGACGACGGCGCGGTGGCCGCGGTCGTGGACCGCCGTCGCAGCCTCCTGGCGGCGGGCATCACGTCGGTGGAGGGCGTCTTCGAGGCCGGTGACGTGGTCGAGCTGGTCGACCTCTCCGGCGACGTGGTCGCCCGAGGCGTGGTCGGCTTCGACGCCACCGAGCTACCCGCCCTGATCGGCCGCTCCAGCCACGACCTGCCCGCCGAACAACGCCGCGAAGTCGTCCACGCCGACGACCTCGTGCCCCTGCCCAGGCACTGACCCGGCCTACCGCAGCTCGGTGCCCCTGGTCTCCGGCAGCGTGAGGATCACCAGGAACGCGACGGCCGCACCCGCCGCCACGTACCAGAAGAACGACGTCCCCGGCATGACCTTGATGACCAGCGGCGCGGTGCCGCCGAACAACGCGACCGTCAGGTTGTACCAGGCGCCGATGCCCAACCCCCGCAGCTCCGTCGGGAACAACTCGCTCATCACCGCCGGAGCGATCGACGTCATCGCCGTGTACAACCCGAGCCCCACGCAGAACACCACCAGCAGCCCGCCGAGCCCCGGCCCGATCAACGTCGACAGCGGCACCACCAACACCGCCGTCGCCGCCGACCACACCAGCAGCTGCGGCTTGCGCCCGTACCGGTCCGACAGCGCGCCCATCGGGTACTGCAGGGCGATGAACAGGACCGTGGCGATCGACAGCGCCAGGAACACGTCCCCGGCATCGGCCTTCCGCGTGGTGACCGCGAACGGCGTCAGGGCGCTGAAGAACGTGTAGTAGCAAAGCGTCGACAGCATGGTGAACCCCACCAGCCGCCCCACGGCCTTCGGGTGCTCCCGCAACGTCGTGGTCAACGGCCGCCGCAGCCGTTCGGCCTTCGCCTTGTTGTGCGCGAACTGTTCCGTTTCCTCCAGACTTCTCCTCAGCCACAGTCCGACCAGCCCCAGCACGCCGCCGATCAGGAACGGGATCCGCCACCCGTACGCCGCCAGGTCCTCCTTGGACAGCGTCCGGGCCAGCAGCAGCCCGAGCAGCGACGCCACCAGCAGCGCGCTGCCGGTGGAGATGTAGAAGAACGCCGAGTACCTGCCCCGCCGGTCGGCGGGCGCGATCTCCGCCAGGTACGCCGACGCGTTCGACACCTCGCCACCCAGCGACAACCCCTGCGCGATCCGCGCGAGCAGCAGCAGGACCGGCGCCAGCCACCCCACCTGCTCGTAGGTGGGCAGCAGCCCGATCGCCGCCGACCCGCCCGCCATCAGCACGATGGTGAGGATCATCGCCGTCCGCCGCCCGCGCAGGTCGGCGAACCGCCCCAGCAGGTACCCGCCCAGCGGCCGGAAGAAGAACGCCAGCGCGTAGGTCGCCAACGTGTTGATGAGCGCGAGCTGCTCGTTCTCCTTGGGGAAGATCTGGGTCGCGAAGTAGATCGAAAAAGTCGCGTAGACGGTCCAGTCGTACCACTCGGTCGCGTTGCCGATGCTCGCCGCCACCAGCTTGCGGACCGGTAGCCGGTGTCCCTCCCGGACCGTGGTCGCCTCAGTCACGCCGGACCTCCCCGTGGATCGGTCGTGTCAGCCATGTTGGGACCTTTCCACGGCCGATCACAGTGGGGGAAGAGCCGGCGAACGGCTCTGTTCCGGTCGTCAACCCCTCCATTCCCGGGCCAGCAGCCCGAACAGCAGGTCGTCGGTCCACTCGCCCTTGATCCAGGTGTGCTCGACCAGGTGTCCCTCGCGGCGGAAACCCAGTCGCGCCAACAACTTCGCCGACGCTTCGTTGCGCGCGTCGCACTCGGCGGACACCTTGTGCAGGCCGCGCTCGGTGAACAGGTGGTCCAGCACGCGCCGCACCGCCTCCGACGCGTACCCCCGGCGCTGGTGCTCGGTCGCGATCGTGTAGCCGATCTCGGCCTGCCGCCGGTTCTCGTGCAGGCCCACCCCGACGTCACCGACGAGCACCCCGTCCGCCTCGACGGCGTACTGGAACCAGCCCGGCTCGGCCGGGTCCAGTCCCGCCACCTCGCGCACGAACTCCTCCGCCCGCGCCGGCGGGAACGGCGGCTCCCACGACTGGTAGCGCGCCACCCCGGGATCGGACCGGTAGGCGGCGAACGCCGGGGCGTCCTCCGGGCGGAAGCGGCGCAGCACCAACCGTTCCGTGGTCAGCATCAGGCCGTCACCGCCAACGCGAACGGCAGCACGGCCCTCGCCCCCGCCTGCCGCAGCAGCCGCGCCGCGACCGTCATCGTCCACCCGGTGTCGATCCGGTCGTCCACCAACAGCACCGGTCCGTCCACTGTGAACATGTCCGGTGTCTCGGTCGCCCGGACCAGACCGGCCAGCCGCTGCGCGCTGTTCGCCCGCCGCATGGCCTCACCCAGCCACACGTGCCCGAGCAGCGGCAGCCGCCCCACCGCGGAGATCCGCCGCGCGAAGCTGTCCACGAGCAGCGGGTGTGTTCGCGACCCCACCGCCACGACACCCACCGGCCGCTCGCTCCAGCCCCACGCCGAGAGCACCTTCACGCACGCCGCGAAAACGTCATCCGGCACCTCCTGGTCCTCCTCGTTGAACAGCGACCGCAACCGGTTGCCCCACCCGATGTCGGTCAGCCGGCCCAGCGCCCGGCCGGTCTCGGCGGCCTCGCCCGCCGGGATCCGCCCGGACAACCCCACCCCGACCGCCGCCATCCCGGTCGGCCACTGCTTGCGCGGCTCGACCGACACCCCGGGCCGCAGCAGCTTCTCCCGCGCCGCCGTCGCCGCGGCCGGCGAGACCTCCGCCGACCACCGCCGGCCGGTGCAGTTGTCGCACCGCCCGCACGGCGCGGCGTGCGGGTCGTCCAGCTGCCGCAACAGGAACTCCATGCGACAGCCGCCGGTGGCCAGGTAGTCGAGCACCGCGCGCTGCTCGACCTGCCGCGCCGCCTCGATCCGCGCGTACCGCTCCGCGTCGTAGGACCACGGCCGCCCGGTCGACTCCCACCCGCCGCGGACGCGCCGCACCGCGCCGTCCACGTCGAGCACCTTCAGCACCACTTCCAGCCGGGTCCGGGACAGCTCCACCAACGGCTCCAGCGCCGCCGTCGACAGCACCCGCCCCGCGTCGGCCAACGCGTCCAGCACCTGCCGCACGATCCGTTCGGGCGGGAACGCCAGGGACGCGAAGTACGCCCAGATGTCCCGGTCCTCCGGGCCCGGCAGCAACAGGACCTCGGCCCGCTCCACCCCGCGGCCCGCACGCCCGATCTGCTGGTAGTACGCGATGGGGGAGGGTGGCGCGCCCAGGTGCACCACGAACCCCAGGTCCGGCTTGTCGAACCCCATGCCCAGCGCCGAGGTGGCCACCAGCGCCTTCACGCGGTTGTCCAACAGGTCCTGCTCGGCGCGCTGCCGTTCCGCCGGGTCCGTGCGCCCCGAGTAGGCCGCCACCTCGAACCCGCGTTCCCGGAGGAAGGCCGCCACGTCGTCGGCGGAGGCCACGGTCAGCGCGTAGACGATCCCCGAGCCCGGCAACTCGTGGAGCCGGTCGGCCAGCCACCCCAGCCTGGCCTCCGCCCCCGGCAGCCGCACCACCGACAGCCGCAGGCTCTCCCGGTCCAGCGGGCCCCGCAGCACCAGCGCGTCCGAACCCGCGCCCAACCCCAGTTGCTCGGCCACGTCCCGCACCACCCGGTCGTTGGCCGTCGCGGTCGTCGCCAGCACCGGCACCCCGGCCGGCAGCTCCGTGAGCAACGTCCGCAGCCGCCGGTAGTCGGGCCGGAAGTCGTGGCCCCAGTCGGAGATGCAATGGGCCTCGTCGACCACCAGCAGCCCCGCCGATGATGTCAGCGAGGGGAGGACGGAGTCACGGAAATCCGGGTTGTTCAACCTTTCCGGTGACACCAGCAGGACGTCCACCTCGCCGGCCGCCACGCGGTCCTGCACGTCGCGCCACTCGTCGGTGTTGGCCGAGTTGATGGTGGCCGCGTGCACGCCCGCCCGCGCCGCCGCGTCGACCTGGTTGCGCATCAACGCCAGCAACGGCGACACGATCACCGTGGGCCCTTCGCCCAGCGCCCGCAGCAACGCCGTGGCGATGAAGTACACCGCCGACTTGCCCCACCCCGTCCGCTGCACGACCAGCGCCCGCCGCCGCTCGGCGACCAGCGCCCGGATGGCTGTCCACTGGTCCTCGCGCAGCACCGCGGCGGGCCCCGCCAGGGCCCGCAGCCGTTCCTCGGCCAGTTCGCGCAACGCCATGTCGTCCACGTCGAACACCATCCCAGAGACCACCGACAACCCGACGCGTGCGGGGGCCGGAGTTCCAGGTCCCGAGAACCTCCGCGACAGCCACGAACGAGTGACCGTAGTCTGGTCCACGTGACTGATGACCTGCGCGAACAGGTGCACGCCGCCGCCCGGCGCGCCCGTGTCGCCGCCGACGACCTGGTCCTGGCCACCCGCGAGCGCAAGGACGCCGCGCTGCACGAGATGGCCGCCGCGCTGCGCGCCCGTGCGCCGGAGGTCCTGGAGGCCAACGCCAAGGACGTCGAGGCCGGTCGCGCCGCCGGTCTGTCGGAGGGCCTGCTGGACCGCCTCGCGCTCACCGAGAAGCGCATCGACGGCGTGGCCAAGGGCCTGGAGACCGTGGCCGGCCTCGCCGACCCGGTGGGCGAGGTGCTGCGCGGCTCGATCCTGCCCAACGGCCTGGAGCTGCGGCAGGTCCGCGTCCCGATGGGCGTGGTCGGCATGGTCTACGAGGCCCGCCCGAACGTCACCGTCGACGCCGCCGGTCTCGCGCTGAAATCCGGCAACGCCGCCCTGCTGCGCGGCTCGTCGTCCGCCGAGCACTCGAACACCGCGCTGGTCGCGATCCTGCGCGACGCCCTGGAGACGGCCGGTCTGCCCGCCGACGCCGTGCAACTGCTGCCGTGCCACGACCGCGCGTCGGTCACCCACCTCATCACCGCCCGCGGCCTGGTGGACCTGGTCATCCCGCGCGGCGGGGCGGGCCTGATCGACGCCGTCGTGCGGCAGGCGACCGTGCCGACCATCGAGACTGGTGTCGGCAACTGCCACGTCTACGTGGACGCGACCGCCGACCTCGACATGGCCGAGACGATCGTCCTCAACTCCAAGACCCGCCGCACCAGCGTGTGCAACGCGGCCGAGTCGCTGCTCGTGCACGCGGCCATCGCGGACGAGTTCGTCCCGCGCATCACGGCCGCGCTGCGCGATCACGAAGTCACCGTGCACGGCGATGAGACCTTCGCGCGCCAAGAGGGCGTCGTGGCGGCAACGGACGAGGACTGGGACACCGAGTACCTGTCCCTGGACATCGCCGCCCGCGTGGTCGACTCGCTGGACGAGGCCGTGCGGCACATCGCCGAGCACGGCTCCGGCCACACGGAAGCCATCGTGACCAGCGACGTCGCCGCGGCGCGCCGCTTCACCGCCCGGGTCGACGCGGCGGCGGTCATGGTCAACGCGTCCACCGCGTTCACCGACGGCGGCGAGTTCGGCATGGGCGCGGAGATCGGCATCTCCACCCAGAAGCTGCACGCGCGCGGTCCGATGGGTCTGGCGGAGCTGACCTCGTCGAAGTGGGTCGCGTGGGGCGAGGGGCACGTCCGGCCGTCGTCGTGAGCGGCTGATCCACCGATCACCCATCGAGGGGTAACTGGACCCCGAAAGGCGGGTGACACCGGCCTCGGTACGGGCAGACTGGTCGAGTCCGATCAGCCGTTGCGGTGAGGTGGTAGCCCGATGGGGAAGTGGCAGCTGCAAGTCGACGGGGGCAAGTGCGTCGCGAGCGGGATGTGTGAGGCGATCGCGCCCGACCACTTCCGGCTCGACGGCGCGTCCCAGCCGATCGACCCCTCCATCGACCCCGACCAGGTCGTGGTGGAAGCCGCCGAGTCGTGCCCCGTGGAGGCGATCCTGGTGCGCGGCTCGGACGGCGCGGTGGTCGCCCCGACGGCCTGACGGTCCGTGACCGGCGTCACTCGAACCGGCTAAAAAATCTTCAACCGATCGCGTCATAGCCGCTGAGGTGTTCCGTTTCACCGTCGTGCGGCTCTGCTTCGGGGTGGGCCGCGCATCCGCGGAGGCGGCCTCCTCCCCCAGGGCCGCGGACGGGGAGTCGAGGTGCGCGGGCGGCCGTCGGGGACTTGACCGGCCGCCCGCGCACCGCGCGAACTACGCTCACGTCCCATGTCCAACCGCCGCATCGGCGTCATGGGTGGCACCTTCGACCCGGTGCACCACGGCCACCTGGTGGCCGCGAGTGAGGTCCAGGCCCGGTTCGACCTTGATGAAGTGGTGTTCGTGCCCACCGGCGAGCCGTGGCAGAAGAGCGCCCGCGAGGTCAGCCCCGCCGAGGACCGCTACCTGATGACGGTCATCGCGACCGCCTCCAACCCGCGGTTCTCCGTCAGCCGGGTGGACATCGACCGCGGCGGCCCCACGTACACGGTCGACACGCTCACCGACCTCAAGGGCGCCTACCCGGACGCGGACCTGTTCTTCATCACCGGCGCCGACGCGCTGGAGCAGATCCTGTCCTGGCGGCGCGCGGACGACGTGTTCGACCTGGCGCACTTCATCGGGGTCACCCGGCCGGGGTATGAGCTTGACGACACCCACCTGCCGCCCGGCGCGGTGTCGCTCGTGGAGGTGCCCGCGATGGCCATCTCCTCGACCGACGTGCGCGCCCGCAACGCCACCGGACTGCCCATTTGGTACCTCGTCCCGGACGGCGTGGTCCAGTACGTGAACAAGCGCCGGCTTTACTCGGTGCTTGACTGACGCCGGACGCCGGTACCCTCATTGACTCGTGCGGGTGTATCGGCACCCGCCGAGGTGATGAGGAGAGACGTGGCAGCCACCGACGAGGCACGACGGTTGGCGCTGGTCGCCGCTAACGCGGCGGCCGACAAGAAGGCGCACGACGTGATCGTGCTCGACGTGTCCGACCAGCTCGTGATCACGGACGCGTTCGTGATCGCGTCCGCTCCCAACGAGCGGCAGGTCGGCGCGATCGTGGACAACATCGAGGAGAAGTTGCGCGAAGCGGGCCGCAAGCCGGTCCGCCGCGAGGGCGCGCGCGAAGGCCGCTGGGTCCTGCTGGACTTCGTGGACGTCGTCGTGCACGTCCAGCACGTGGAGGAGCGCAGCTTCTACGGCCTGGAACGGCTGTGGAAGGACTGCCCGCGCATCGAGTTCGACGCCGGGCCGAGTTCCGTGACCGACGAGGTCGCCGAGGCATGACCCTGAACCGGCTCGTGCTGTGGCGGCACGGTGAGACCGACTACAACGCGACCGGTCGCATGCAGGGCCACCTGGACTCGGCGTTGACCGAGACCGGGTGGAACCAGGCGCGGTTCGCGGTGCCGGTGCTCGCCGGGTTCGCGCCCGAGCTGGTGGTGGCCTCCGACCTGCGGCGGGCGCGGGACACGGCCACCGTGTTCACCACCGCCACCGGCATCGGTCTGCGGGTCGACGAGCGGCTGCGGGAGACGAACCTCGGCAAGTGGCAGGGCCTGACCTCGGAGGAGATCGAGGTCGAGTGGCCGGGCGTGCTGGAGGCCTGGCGGGCGGACGGGACCATCGCGCCGCCCGACGGCGAGACGCGCGTCGAGGTCGCCGAACGGGCGCTGGAGGTCGTGGCGGCGGTGGACGAGGAGTTCTCCGGCACCGTCATGCTGTGCGCCCACGGCGGCCTGATCAGCGCGTTGACCGGGCGGCTGCTGGACCTGCCGGTGGACCGGTGGGGCCTGCTCGGCGGCATCGGCAACTGCCACTGGACCGTATTCACGCGGCGCCCGCACGGCGACGGGTCGTGGCGCCTGTCGTCGTACAACGCCGGAACCACCCGGTGAGACTGCTCGTCCTCGGCGACTCGCTGACGTTCCACGGCCCGCGAGGGCCGCTGCCCGCGGACCACCCGCAGTTGTGGCCGAACGTGGCCGCATCAGCGTTGGGCGGGCATGCGGAGCTGGTCGCCGGGTTCGGGTGGACCGCTCGGGACGCCTGGTGGGCGTTGACCGGCGATCCACGCGTGTGGTCGTTGTTGCCGCGTACGGACGTCCTTGTGCTCGCCGTGGGGCACATGGACACGTTGCCGTCGCCTTTGCCGACCTTCTTGCGACAAGGGCTGCGCTACCTGCGTCCCGACGGGCTCCGTCGGCACGCGCGGTCCGCCTACCGGACGCTGCAACCCCACCTGTCGCGGCTGCTCGGCGGGTATCCGGTCGCGTTGCCGCCGCACTTGACCGTGCGTTACCTGGACTCGTGCGTGCGGTCGGTGCACGCGTTGCAGCCGCATATCAGGGCGGTCGGCATGACACCGTCCGTGCACCGTTCTCCGGCCTACGCGAACGTGCACACCGGTCGTCCCGCGGCGGAACGCGCGGTGCGGTCGTGGGCCGAGGGTGTGGGCGTGCCGCTGCTGGACGTGCCCTCGCTCGTGGGTGACCACATCCGGTCAGGGCGAGGCAACCCGGACGGCATGCACTGGGGTTGGGAAGGGCACGCGCTGGTCGGTGCGGCCATGGCCGACCTCATCAGGTCCGTGGCGGTCAGCCACTCGGGCACGGCGGAGCCGTAGTCTCGGCACTCGTGTCCACCACGATCGTCACCGACTCCACGGCTTACCTGCCGGAAGGGTTCGCGGAGCGGCACGGCATCCGCGTCGTCCCGCTGCACGTGGCGGTGGACGGGCGCAGCGTGCTGGACGGGGTGGACTTCGGCCCGGAGGAGCTGGCCGCGGCCTTGGGGGAGCACCGGCGGGTGACGACGTCCCGGCCGACGCCGGGCGAGCTGGCCGACGTGTACCGGGACGTGCTGGCGGGCGGCGCGGACGGGATCGTGTCGGTGCACCTGTCCCGCGAGCTGTCGGGGACGTGGGAGGCGGCGCGGCTGGCGGCCGAGGAGGTCGATCCGGGGCGGATCCGCGTGGTGGACTCGCGGGCGACCGGCATGGGCCTGGGGTTCGCGGTGCTCGCCGCCTGTGCCGCCGGTGACGACCCCGCGCGCGCCGAGGCGGCTGCCGCCGGCGCGGCGGAGCGGATGAGGATGTTCTTCTGCGTCGAGACCCTGGACCACCTGCGGCGGGGCGGCCGGATCGGGGCCGCGGCGGCGCTCGTGGGCACGGCGCTCGCCGTCAAGCCCCTGCTGCACGTCGACGACGGGCGGATCGTGCCGCTGGAGAAGGTGCGCACGATGGGCCGGGCGATCGGGCGGCTGGTCGACCTGGCGGCGGCTGCGGCCGGCCCGGGGCCGGTGGGGCTGGCGGTGCACCACCTGGCCGCGCCCGAGCGCGCCGCCGAGCTGGCGACGTTGCTGGACGAACGGGTGCCGGGCTCGACCGGGTGCCTGATCTCCGAGGTCGGAGCGGTGATCGGCGCGCACACCGGGCCGGGTGTGCTGGGCGTCGTCGTGCTGCCGGGCGGCTACGAGTAAGCCCGAGTTGTCCACAGGTCCGAAGTTGTCCACAGATCCGGATCCGGTGGTCGCGGGCCTTGCGCCACTCGGCCTAGCGTCGCCCACATGTTCGAGAACCGATCCGAAACCTCGGCCGCACGACTCCAGGCCCTGATCGCGAAGAGCCAGGGCAGGCACCGGGCTCGCGAGGAGCCGCTGGTCGTCTTCACCTCGTCCGCGGGCGTCGATCCGCCGGGAGGGCTGCGCGCCCTCCTGCGCCGGCTGCCGGTGGGCTCCGTGCCGCGTCGGCGGGTCGTCTTCGTCGGCATGGCGCTGGGCGTGCTCGTGGCGGTCGCGTTGAGCCTGTGGTGGCAGCGGCCCGAACCGGAGGCGCCGCCACCGCTCCCCATGGCCGCCGCGGAGGTCACGACCCTGCCCGAGGAGGTCGTGGTCAACGTGGTGGGCGCGGTGCCCCGGCCCGGTCTGGTCACCGTCCCCAGCGGCGCGCGGGTGGCCGACGCCGTGCAGGCGGCCGGCGGTGCGCACCCCGGCACCGACCTCCAGGGCCTCAACCTCGCGCGCAAGGTCGCCGACGGGGAGCAGATCGCCGTCGGCGTCCCGCCCCAACGGTCCGACCCCGCCACCGAACCCGTCAACCTCAACACCGCGACGAAGGAGGAACTAGACCAACTGCCCGGCGTGGGGCCCGTGACAGCGCAGCGCATCGTCGAGCGGCGCTTGAAACGCGGCCCGTTCACCGCCATCGACCAACTCGGCGAGATCGAGGGCATCGGCGACGCGAAGCTCGCCAAGCTCGGCGACCTCGTCCGCCTCTGACCCACCCCACCCGGCGAACCCACCCCACCCGGCGAACCCACCCAACCCCGGCGGGCCGACCCCGGTGGGCCGACCCCGGTGGGCCGACCCCGGCGGGCCGACCCCGGCGGGCCGACCCCCGCGGTCCAACCCGAGCGGGCCGCTCCGCAGCCCCCCGGGGCCTCGCGGTTGTCCTGGCCGGCAATCCCAACCCCACCGCGGGCCCACCCCACTCGTCGAACACCAGGGAGGCAGTCATGTCCATGAACCACACCGTCGTCGGGCGTCCGTCCGATCGACGCGCCGACCACCGTCCCAAGACCGTCGATCACGGTCCTGAGCGGCGCGGCGGGCCGTGAGCCCCCGTGCCCACCTGGTTCCCGCGGCGCTGGTCGTGTGGGCGGCGGCCCTGACAGGTCTCCTGTGGGCCTGGTGGTGGGCCGTGGTCATCGGTCTCGCGGCCGGCGTGATCGGTGGCCTGGTCCTCCGCGGGGCGCGGCCCGCGGCGGTGGCGGTCGTGGTGGTCGGGCCGGTGGCGGCGTGCTGGATCGGTGTCCAGGCGCACGCGTCGGCCCACCACCCGCTCCGGTCGGCGGCGGAGCGCGGAGGGCCCACCACCCTCCGGCTCGTGCTGGACGACCGGCCGCACGGCCTGCGCACCAGCGGGTTCGGCTCGCGGCAGGGCGGGATCGACCTGGTCCGAGCCCAGGCGACGCTCGACGACGGCGGCCGGGTGGTCGTGCTGGCGCCGGCGGCCGCGTGGGGGGCGCTCCTGCCCGGGCAGAGCGTTCTCGCACGTGGCTCGTTGGCGCCGGCTCGGCCCGGTGAGCCGACCGTCGCCCTGCTGCGGGTCCGGGGTCCGCCGCGCGAGGTCACACCCGCACCGGTGTGGCAGCGCGGGGCGGAGGCGCTGCGAGCGGGCCTGCGGGCCGCGAGCGGCGCGCTCGACCCGGAACCGGCGGGACTGCTGCCCGCCCTGGTCGTCGGCGACACCTCGCGGTTGTCGCCCAGGGTGGTGGAGGAGTTCCGCACGGCCGGGTTGGCGCACCTGCTCGCGGTCAGCGGGGCGAACCTGGCGATCTTGTGCGGCGCGGTGCTGTTGCTGCTGCGGCTGTTCCCCGTCGGGCCACGCGGGTGTGCGGCCGGGGCGGCGGTCGCGCTGGTCGGGTTCGTGGTGCTCGCGGGTCCGGAGCCGAGCGTGCTGCGGGCGGCGGTGATGGGTGCGGTGGCGTTGCTCGCCCTGGTTCTCGGGCGGGAGCGGTCGGCGTTGCCCGCCCTCGCCGCGTCCGTGGTGGTGCTCGTGCTCCACGACCCCGGTTTGGCGGTCGACGTGGGTTTCGGCCTGTCGGTCGTCGCCACGGCGGCGCTGGTCCTGCTGGCGCCGCCGTGGGCCGGGTGGCTGCGCGACCGGGGCGTGCCGGTCGGGCTGGCGGAGGCGCTGGCGGTGCCCGCGGCGGCGCACGTCGCCACGGCTCCGCTGATCGCCGGGTTCGCGGGCGAGGTGAGCCTGGTGGCCGTGCCGGCGAACCTGCTGGTCGCGCCGGTCGTCGCGCCGGTGACGGTGCTCGGCGTCCTGGCCGCCGGGCTCGCCCAGGCGCACGACGGGTTGGCGCGGCTGGTGGTGGAGGTGGCCGGTCCGGCGGCGGGCTGGTTGGTGGCGGTCGGTCGGCACGCGGCGGCGGTGCCGGGGTCGGCGGTCGCGTGGCCGCGGGGCTGGGCGGGTGGCGCCGCGCTGGCCGGGGCGGTGCTGGTCGGCTACGTGCTGCTGCGGCTGCGCCGGGTGCGGGTGCTGCTCGTGGCGGTCGGGGTCGGGGTGGTCGCGGTGCTGGCGCCGGTGGGGGTTTTCGCGCCGCGGTGGCCGGTGCCCGGTTGGGCGGTGGTCGCGTGCGACGTGGGGCAGGGCGACGCGGTCGTCCTGGCCACGGCCGAGCGCGGGCGGGCGGTGCTGGTGGACACCGGGCCCGACCCGGTGCCGGTGCTGGGGTGCCTGCGGCGGCTGGGCGTGCGGCAAGTGCCCTTGGTGGTGCTCAGCCACCTGCATGCCGACCACATCGGCGGGTTGGCGGCGGTGCTGGCGGAGCGGGGTGTGGGCGCGGTGGCGGTGGGTCCGTCGCGCGATCCGGGATGGGCGTGGAGGGAGGTGCGGGAACAGGCGGGGGCCGCGGGCGTCCGCGTGGTGGAGCTGGGCGTCGGGCAGCGGCTGAGCTGGCCGGGGCTGGAACTGGACGTGCTGGGGCCGCGGGCGGTCCCGAGAGGGGAGGAGAACACGGCGGTCAACGACGCCTCGCTGGTCCTGCGCGCGTCGACGCCGGCCGGGCGGGTGCTGCTGACCGGGGACGTCGAACTCGCGGGCCAGGCCGCGTTGCTCGACGCGCCGGTCGATCTGCGGGCCGACGTGCTCAAGGTGCCGCACCACGGGTCGCGGTACTCGTCGCCGGCGTTCCTCGCGGCGGTGCGGCCGAAGGTCGCGCTGGTCAGCGTCGGCGCGGGCAACCGCTACGGCCACCCCAGCGGCGTGCTGGTCGACGCGCTCACCCGCCGGGGCGCCCTGGTCCTGCGCACCGACCGGGACGGCGACACCGCCGTCCTGCCCGGCCCGGACGGGCCGCGGGTCGCCCGCCGCGGCGACCCGATCGACAACACCTGAAAGGGGAGAAGCATGAACCACGACAACGACAGTTGGATCCGCCTGCACACCGGCTGGTCGCCGCGCGAGGTGGGGTGGGCGCTGTGGCAGCCCGGGTACGTGGCCCATCCCTGGCCGCGCGACGAGCTGGGGCCCGACTTCACCTTCTACGTCTGCGACGACGTCGGGGTCGGCAAGGACGGGCGCGCCATCGTCGCCAGGGCGAAGGTCACCAGGGTGGTCCCGACCTCGGAGGTGAAGTCGCCCGAGGACGCCTACCAGCGGATCGCGGACGCCCTGTTCGACGACGACCTGACGATCCTGCCGGAGAACTGGCGGGCCAACCGCTACAACGGGCACAAGTCGGCGGCTCCGTGGCCGCAGTGGCTCACGGCGTGGCGGGCGGACCTTGAGGAGGTCGGGCCGCACGTGATGCCGGAGCTGTCCTCGTTCCCGCGCAGCGGGTGGCTGCGCACGTCCCGGCTCACCTTGTGACGGTCGGGCTGCCCGGGGCGGCGGTGCCGCGTCGGTGGCGAGCCGACGCGGTCCGCCGCGGTGCTCCGGTCAGTCCTTCAGGGCGTTGATGACGGCTTCGGCCGACGGCGGGACGTTCGCGCGCGGTCCCACGCGGTCGCCGAGGGCGTCCAGGGTCTTGAGGCCGTCGCCGGTGATCAGCAGCACGGTCTCGGCGTCGGGGTCGAGCTGCCCGGTCTCGATGAGCTTCTTCGCGGTCGCCACGGTCACGCCGCCGGCGGTCTCCGCGAAGATGCCCTCGGTGCGGGCCAGCAGGCGGATGCCCTCGACGACCTCTTCGTCGGTGACGTCCTCGATCGCGCCGCCGGTGCGGCGGACCGCGTCGAGCACGTACGGGCCGTCGGCGGGGGCGCCGATCGCCAGGGAGCGGGCGATGGTGTCCGGGCGGACGGGGGAGACCACGTCGTGGCCGGCCTTGAACGCCGCGGACACGGGGGAGCAGCCGGTGGCCTGGGCGCCGAACACCTTGTACGGGGTGGCCTCGACAAGGTCCAGCTCGCCGAGCTCGCGGAAGGCCTTGTCGACCTTGGTGAGCTGGGAGCCGGAGGCGATCGGGACGACGACCTGGTCGGGCAGGCGCCAGCCGAGCTGCTCGGCGACCTCGTAGCCGAGGGTCTTCGAGCCCTCGGCGTAGTAGGGCCGGACGTTCACGTTGACGAACGCCCAGTCCTCGTGCTCGGCGGCGAGCTCCTGCGCGAGGCGGTTCACGTCGTCGTAGTTGCCGTCGACGGTGATCAGGTTGCCGTCGTAGACGGCGGTCATGAGGATCTTGGCGCGTTCGAGGGAGGAGGGGACCAGCACGACCGACTGCCAGCCCGCACGGGCCGCCGCGGCGGCGACGGCGTTCGCGAGGTTGCCGGTGGAAGGGCAGGCGAGGACCTTGAAGCCCAGCTCGCGGGCCGCCGCCAGCGCGACGCCGACGACGCGGTCCTTGAACGAGTGGGTGGGGTTGCCGGTGTCGTCCTTCACCCAGACCTTGCGGACACCCAGCGCCTTGGCGAGGTTGTCGGCCTCGACGAGGCGGGTGTGGCCGGGGTTGGTGTTGGGGTGCGACTCGACGTTCGACGGGACGGGCAGCAGGCCGCGGTAGCGCCAGATCGACCGGGGGCCCGCCTCGATGTCCTCGCGGCGGACGCGGCCGAAGTCGTAGGCGACTTCCAGCGGCCCGAAACACTCCAGACAGGCGTATTCCGGGGCGAGCGGGGTCTCGTGGCCGCACTCGCGACACGACAGGGCGCGAGCCGGGCCGAGGTCGAAGGAGGTGGCGGTCGAGGGCACACTGACAGCAGTCATCGCGAGGTTTCTCCTCATCTTTCCCGCTTGGCGGGTCGGAATTGGCACCGTGGTCGGCAGCGCGCAAGGCGCCGCAACGACGGGTTGCCGGGGCTTCTTCGGGCCGATCCCTCTGCCCCTCTGGATGAGCGGTATTCAGTTGTGCCCTCAACCTACGACACCGTCCCGAGGTTCAGCCAGATCCGTCCACCATCCGGACGGCCGCGGCGGCGTGGGAGGATCGGGTCCGTGAGCGCCGCCGCAGTCACTCCCGCCCCCGTGCAACTGGTGGTCGGCGAGGAGGAGTTGCTGGTCGAGCGCGCTGTCCGCAGCGCGCTGGCCGCCGCCCGCCGACTCGACCCGCAGGCCGACCTGACCCGCGTGAAGGTGACCGACCTCACCCCTCCTGAGCTGGCGGAACTGGTGAGCCCGTCGCTGTTCGCGGAGGGCCGCGTGATCGCCTTGGAGAGCGCGCAGGACGCCGGCAAGGAGATCGCGGACGCGGTCCTGGCCTACGCGAAGTCGCCCGCGGACGGGGTGACGCTGGTGGTCGTCCACACCGGCGGCGGACGCAGCAAAGTGGCGAAGGAACTACCTACGGCTTTGCGCAAGGCCGGCGCCGAGGTGATCGAGTGCCCCAAGATCACCAAGGCCGCCGACCGCGAGGCGTTCGTCCGCAACGAGATCCGCTCGGCGGGCGGCAAGGCCGACCCGGAGGCCGTCGGCGCGCTCATCGAGGCGGTCGGTTCGGACCTGCGCGAGCTGGCGGCGGCGGCGTCGCAGCTCGTGGCGGACACCGGCGGCAAGGTGGACGTGGACGCCGTGCACCGCTACCACCGGGGTCGGGCCGAGGTGACCGGGTTCGCGGTGGCGGAGAAGGCGGTCATGGGCGACCGGGCGGGGGCGCTGGAGGCGCTGCGGTGGGCGATCCACCTCGGCGTGCCGCACGTGCTGGTCGCCGACGCGCTGGCGGACGCGGTGCGGACCATCGCGCGGGTGTCGGCGGTGGGCCGGGGCGACCCGTTCAAGCTGGCGGGTGAACTGGGCATGCCGCCGTGGAAGGTGAAGAAGGCGCAGGGGCAGGCGCGCGGCTGGGACGGTGACGGGCTGGCCGCCGCGATGTCGGTGGTGGCCGACCTGAACGCCGACGTGAAGGGTGTTGCGGCCGACTCGGGCTACGCGCTGGAACGAGCCGTGCTGAAGATCGTCGCCGCCCACGGCCGCCGCTGACCTGCGGGGGAGCTGCGGACAGGCGGTGAGGGCTGACATGGCGAAGCGCCGCCCCCAACGTGTGGGAGCGGCGCTTCGGGAGGCTCGCGGCCGGGGTGGCCGGGTGCCGTCAGATCTGGTTGGCGCGCTTCGCCAGGGCCGACTTCTTGTTCGCGGCCTGGTTGGCGTGGATCACGCCCTTGGTGACGGCCTTGTCGAGCTTGCGGGAGGCCTCGCGGGCCAAGGCGATGGCCTTGTCCTTGTCGCCTGCCTCGGCGGCCTCACGGAACTTGCGGATCGCGGTCTTGAGGGACGACTTGACGGCCTTGTTGCGCAGGCGCGCCTTCTCGTTCGTCTTGATCCGCTTCATCTGGGACTTGATGTTCGCCACGCGAAAGCCACCTTTTCCTTCGAGTTCGGAGTCGCACCGCGCTTGTCACCGGCTCCACCCCCTCGCGGGGGCGGTCTTCCTCCACAGCGGAATGCCGCGCGGTACGGCTGACCAGGTTAACAGGGGTCCGCCACGGGCTCCCAACCAGGGCGCTCGGGTGTGGGCGTGGCCACGGGGCCAGTAAACAGTACGCGTGTCCCGTTAAGCTGATCGGGTGATGAGCGCACTCGACTGGCCGGGGTTCGGGGAGATCACCCTCGCCGGGTTGCTGTTCCTCTGCCTGGCGGCCGCGCTTGCGGGGGCCGTGGACGCCGTGGTGGGCGGGGGCGGGTTGATCCAGTTGCCGGCCCTGCTGCTCATCGCGCCCGGCGGGCAGCCGTTGTACGCGTTGGCCACGAACAAGGTCGCGGCGGTCGTGGGTACCGCGTCGGCCGTCACCACCTACGCGCGTCAGACGACCATCGACTGGTGGTCGGCCCTGCCGATGGCGCTCGCGGCGTTCGGCGGCGCGGTCGGGGGTGCGGCGTTCGCCGGGGCGTTGGCGCCGGGCGTGCTGAACGGTGTGGTGCTGGTCGCCCTGGTCGGCGTGGGGCTCTACACGTGGCGCAAGCCCGAGCTGGGCGTCGCCGAGACGCCCCGGTTCCAGCGGGTCGCGCAGATCGGGGTCATGGCGCTCGGCGGCGCGGTGATCGGGTTCTACGACGGGCTCGCCGGGCCGGGCACCGGCGCGTTCCTGGTGTTCCTGCTGGTGGGCGTGGTGGGGTTCGCGTTCTTGCGGGCCTCGGCCACGGCGAAGATCGTCAACGTCGCGACCAACATGGGCGCGTTGCTGTACTTCATCCCCGCGGGGAAGGTCCTGTGGGGGCTCGGGCTGGTGCTGGCCGTCTGCAACGTCGCGGGCTCGGTGTTCGGGGCCCGGCTCGCGGTGCGGCGCGGGTCTGCGTTCGTCCGGCGCGTGTTCCTGACCGTGGTGGTGGCGCTGGTGGTCAGTCTGGGGTGGAAGGCGGCGGTTGGATGACCTTGAACGTCGCGCCCATCGGGTCGCCGACGGTGGTGAACCGGCCGAACCGGGACTCCGCCACGTCGCCGACCGGGATGCCGCCCAGCTCGCGCGCCCGGTCCACCGCCCGCTCCAGGTTGGTCACCGCGAAGTAGGTCATCCAGTGCGGCGGGATCTCCGCCGGGATGTCCGCCGCCATCCCGAAGATCCCGCCCACGACCCGACCGTCGGCTTTCAGCTGCGTGTACGGGAAGTCCGGCAGCGGGTCCAGGCCCAGGCCGAACACCTGCTGGTAGAACTCGGCCGCGCCGAACGCGTCGCGCGTGGCCAGCTCGTTCCAGATCACGGTCCCCGGCTCGTTCACCACGTACGCGCCGATGTGCGTTCCCGCCTCCCACAGCCCGAACGCGGCGCCGCTGGGGTCCACGGCGACCGCGCCGCGCCCCGGTCCGCCGGTGTCGAACTCCGGCACCAGCACCTTGCCGCCGTTCGCGCCGATCAGGTCGATCGACTCGTCCAGGTCGTCGGTCGCGAGGTAGGTCGTCCACACCACCGGGAACATCACGTCGCGCGGCATCTCGCCGAAGCCCGCCACCGGTTTCCCGCGCACCAGCGCCATCGTGTAGTAGCCGGTCTCCGGGCCGCCGATCTCGAAGTCCCAGCCGAACAGGCCGCCGTAGAAGTCCATGGTGGCCACGCGGTCGGTGGTCATCATGTCCACCCACGCGGGCGTGCCCGGCGCGTACGGGGTGCTCAGCTCGCTCACCCCGACAACGGTCGCACCGCGCACCCGGGCCCGCGAGTTGATCACGAGCCGGAAGCCCGGCCGTGTCTCCCCCTGAGCACACGGCCGGGCTGCGGCGGGTGGTCGATCACCCGGGTCCTCGTTCGTCGGTCACGTCGTCGCGGGGCTTGCGCGGCCTGCCCCGCTTCGGCGGCGCCGCCGCGCCGGAGGGGGCCCGTCCCGCCTCCGCCAGCGCGCGGCGGAGGATGAACTCGATCTGCGCGTTGGTGCTGCGCAGTTCGTCGTTGGCCCACCGGGTCAGCGCGTCGTGCACGGCCGGGTCCAGGCGGAGCAGGACGCTCTTGCGCTCGGCCACGTCAGTGGTACAGCGACCCGGCGTTCACCACGGGTTGCGTCGACCGGTCACCGCACAGCACCACCAACAGGTTCGACACCATGGCCGCCTTGCGCTCCTCGTCCAGTTCCACCACGTCCTGCTCGGCGAGCCGGGCCAGCGCCAGCTCCACCATGCCGACCGCGCCCTCCACGATCCGCTGCCGCGCCGCGACGACCGCGCCCGCCTGCTGGCGCTGGAGCATCGCCTGCGCGATCTCCGGAGCGTAGGCCAGGTGCGTCAGCCGCGACTCGATCACCTTCACGCCCGCCGCCTGCACGCGGGCCGCGATCTCGACCGACAGCGTCTCGGTGATCTCGTCGGCGTTCTCCCGCAACGACAGGCCGGTCTCGTCGTGGCTGTCGTACGGGTAGCTGGTGGCGATGTGCCGCACGGCGGTCTCGGTCTGGATGCCGACGAACCGCACGAAGTCGTCCACCTCGAACTTGGCCCGCGCCGTGTCGTCGACCTGCCACACGACGACCGCGGCGATCTCGATCGGGTTGCCGTCGGCGTCGTTGACCTTCAGGGTCGCGGTCTCGTGGTTGCGGATCCGGGTGGACACCCGCACCTTCGTGGTGAACGGGTTGGCCCAGCGCAGGCCGTCCCGCCGCACCGTGCCGGTGTAGCGGCCCAGGAACTGCAGCACCCGCGCCTCGCCCGGCGCGACGGTGAACAGCCCGCTGCCGGTCACCAGGCCCGCGCCGGTCAGGATCACCCCGGTCACGATCACCGGCGCGTTGGGGCCGTCGGTGACGGGCAGGAAGCCCAGCACGACGACCGCCGCGCCCGCCAGCGTCAGGGCGACCGCCACGAGCAGCATGGTCCACCCCGAGACCTCGGACGCCTCGCGCTCCCGCACGGCCGGCGCCGGCATCCGGACGCTCACTTCGGTCGACGTATCCATCTCGCACCCCTCAAGGTCTATCGCTTGCTTAGCAAAGTGATATCACTTTTTCGCGGGTCGCGCCAAGTCGGTGCGCACAAGAGGACCAAAGTTGTCCGCAATGCCGTCTACCGTGGTCGTATGACCGAGGTCCTGAGCCGTCGAGCCGTCAACCGCGCCACGCTGGCCCGCCAGTTCCTGCTGGAGCGCACCACGCGGCCGGTGCCCGAGGTGGTCGGCCACCTCGTCGGGCTCCAGGCCCAGACCCCGCACACCTGGTACACCGGCCTGTGGTCGCGGATCGCGGACTTCCGCCCGGAGGACGCCGCCGACCTGCTGGTCGACCGCACGCTGGTCCGCATCGCCGTGATGCGGTCCACGATCCACCTGGTCACGGCGTCCGACGCGCTCGCGCTGCGCCCGCTGGTCCAGCCCGTGCTCGACCGCGACCTGTTCCGCAACTACACCCACGGCCCGGACATGCGCGGCCTCGACGTGGACGCCGTGGTCGCCGCCGGACGCGCCCTGCTCGCCGAGAAACCCCGCACCAACAAGGAACTCGGCGCGCTGCTGCACGAGCGGTGGCCCGACCGCGCGCCGTCCGCGCTGGCCTACGCGATCCGCTGCCGGGTGCCGCTCGTGCAGGTGCCGCCGCGCGGGCTGTGGGGGCGCAGCGGTCCGATCGCGCACACCAGCGTCGAGGTGTGGCTGGGGGAGGGCGTCACCGAGGAGCCTTCGGTCGAGGGCATGGTGCTGCGCTACCTCGCCGCGTTCGGTCCGGCGACGGTGAAGGACGTGCAGACGTGGTCCGGCCTGACCCGGCTGCGCGAGGTGGTCGAACGCCTGCCGCTGGCGCGCCTGCGCGACGAGGACGGCCAGGAGCTGTTCGACCTGCCCGACGCGCCCCGCCCCGACGAGGACACGCCCGCGCCCGTCCGGTTCCTGTACGACTTCGACAACCTGCTGCTGTCCCACGCCGACCGCCGCCGGGTCGTCACCCCGGACGTGAAGGCGCGCGACTACGACCCGCACGGCCCGGTCCCGCAGTTCTTCCTGGTCGACGGCGTGACCGCGGGGGACTGGCGGGTCGAGCGGACCAAGGAGGTCGCCACCCTGGAGCTGCGGCCGTTCCACCGGCTGTCCGATGTGGACGAACTGGAGCGCGAGGGCGCGGCGCTGCTGGAGTTCCTGGCGCGGGACGTGCCCAAGCACGACGTCCGGGTCGTGTACTGAACCTCCGTGCGCCGCACGCGTCCTTCACGACATGGGGATCGTCATCCGCACGCCGAGCCAGGACGACATGGTGGCCGTGGCCGAGGTGCACTTCCGCAGCCGGCGCAGCTACTACGAGGGGCACCTGCCCGAGGCGGAGCTGGCCGCGTGGGAGGCCGACGTGCGCGCCAAGGGGTACCGGCTGGACCGGTTCCCCGAACGCGTCTGGCGGGTGGCCGAGGAGGACGGCGAGGTCATCGGGTTCGCGCTGGTCACGCCGGACGGGAAGCTCTGGCAGCTCCAGGTGGACCCGCCGCACTGGGGACGCGGGGTCGGCTTCGCGCTGCACGGGTGGTGCGTGGCGGAGTTCCGCGGGATGGGCGTGGCGACCGCGCGGCTGGACGTGTTCGCCGAGAACCACCGGGCGCGGCGGTTCTACGAGCGGCGCGGCTGGCGCGAGGTCGGGCGTGACGACGACCACGTGCTGATGGAACTGGACATCCAGCCGGGCGGAACGCCTAGGGTGGGTGCCGACAGTGCCTAGGGTTCCGCCGTCGTCCGCCCGCACCACCCCACAACCAGGGCGACGGGACCGGTCCGAGCGGCACCGCCGGCGCTGAGGGGACGTGCCGGTCATCTGACGGGACAAAAGCCTGGAGGAACCCGGTTGCCGCGTGCGCGGCGCCAGAAGGGTTCCCGCGATGTCGCCCGTCGCCGTCCTGCTCGTCGTCGCCGCCGCGTTCGCCCACGCCGGGTGGAACCTGGCGGCCAAGCGCGTCCGCGACGGCGGTGCGTTGTTCGTGTGGGTCAACGCCCTGCTGTCGGCTGTGCTGCTGGTGCCGGTCGTGCTGCTGACCGCCACGCCCTCGTGGGACTGGGTCGTGCCGCTCGTGGGCAGCGGGGTCGTGCACCTTGCCTACTTCCTGCTGCTGCAACGGGGTTACGCGACCGGGGACATGTCCGTGGTGTACCCGTTGGCGCGGGGGACCGGGCCGCTGTTGACCGTCGTGGCCGCCGTGGCCTTCTTCGGAGAACGCCCGCACGTGGTCGGACTGGTGGGGGCGGCGGCGGTTGTGGTGGGCGTGGTGGTGATCGGGTCGGGCGGTGGTGCGCACGGCAGTCGCCTGGCCGGTGTCGGGTACGGGTTGGCCACGGGCGCGATGATCGCCGTCTACACGCTGTGGGACGCGCACGCGGTGACGGCGGCGGCGATTGCGCCCTTGGCGTTGACGGCCGGGTCGTCGGTTACCGAGAGCGTGCTGCTCGCGCCTTATGCGGTGAAGCGTCGCCATGAGGTGGCACGGCTCGTGCGGACGTACTGGCGTGAAGTGTGCGTGGTCGCCGTGCTGTCGCCGGCCGCCTATGTGCTGGTGTTGTTCGCCATGAGGATCGCGCCGGTGAGCCTGGTGGCACCGGCACGGGAGTTGAGCATCGTCGTCGGCAGCGTGCTGGCGTGGCTCGTGCTGGGTGAGCCGAACCCCGTTCGGCGGCTGTCCGGTGCGGTGGTCGTGGTCGCCGGAGTGGCGGCCATCGCCGTGGCGTGATCGGGTGACCCTCGTGGAGGTGCTGGGCAGCCGGGTGTTGGTGCGGTCCCGCGACCCCGAGCGGGCGCGGGCGTTCTACCGGGACGTGCTGGGGCTCGCCGTCTACCGGGAGTTCCCGGGCGGCACGGTGTTCTTCCTCGGCGGCGGGTTCCTGGAGGTGTCCGGTCGGTCCGAGGACGGGCCGACCGGGGCGGTCGAGCTGTGGCTCCAGGTGCGCGACCTGCGCGCCGCCGCCGGGGAACTCGCCGAGCACGTGGTGCGCGAGCCGCGCCGCGAGCCGTGGGGCCTGGACGAGATGTGGGTCCAGGACCCCGACGGCCTGCGGATCGTGCTGGTCGAGGTCCCCGCCGAGCACCCGCTACGCCGGGACGTCCGCGAGTAGCTCGACCGCCGGCGGCACGACCCCGCCGTGGCGGCGCAGCGTCGTGCGCACGCCGGTGAAGCCCGCCGCCTCGGCCTCACGGACCAGGTCGAACTCCGACACGTCCAGCACCACCCGCCTCGAACCGCTCCCGGGGCGGCCCCGGGTCAGCGCCAGCCCATCGCCCGCAGGGCGTCCACGACCAGGGAGAACCGCTCCGGCTCCAGCACCGAGCCCTCGCGGCGGATGTCGTCCTCGTCCAGCTCGAACACGCGGTCCAGGCGCAGGTAGGACACGCGGCCGTCGCGGTCCCAGCGGCCCGAGCCCAACGGCAGGAAGTCGTCCAGCTCGTTCGGGCGCGGGTCCTTGCTGGTCAGCATGAGGGCCAGCAGGGCGCGGCGGTGCCGGCCGACGACCAGCAGCGGGCGGTCCTTGCCGCGGCTCGCGTCCTCCTCGTAGGGCACCCACGCCCACACGACCTCGCCCGGGTCGGCCAGGCCGTCCAGGTCGGGGGAGTACTCCAGGGTGGCCGCCACGGCCTTCGAGTAGACCTCGCGCACCGCGCCCCGGACCGGGCGCGGGTCCTCACCGTTCGTGTTCACGGCGGGGAAGCTTATGGCCTGGGTCACGTCCGGGTGGAACAGCAGGTCGGCGTGGCATGAGATGATGGGCCGATCCCCTTTGTCCGTCCCGTGCGAGGAACCTGAGTGAGCACGTTCGCCGATCAGACGTTCACGCCCCCGGAGCTGATCCGGAACTTCTGCATCATCGCGCACATCGACCACGGCAAGTCGACCCTGGCCGACCGCATGTTGCAGCTCACCGGCGTGGTCGAGGAGCGTGCGATGCGTGCGCAGTACCTCGACCGCATGGACATCGAGCGCGAACGCGGCATCACGATCAAGGCGCAGAACGTCCGGCTGCCCTGGCAGCTCGACGGCCGGGACCACGTCCTGCACATGATCGACACGCCCGGCCACGTCGACTTCACCTACGAGGTGTCCCGGGCGCTGGAGGCGTGCGAGGGCACGATCCTGCTGGTCGACGCCGCGCAGGGCATCGAGGCGCAGACGCTGGCCAACCTGTACCTGGCGATGGAGAACGACCTCACCATCATCCCGGTGCTGAACAAGATCGACCTGCCCGCGGCCGACCCGGACAAGTACGCCAAGGAGCTGGCGCACATCGTCGGGTGCGAGCCCGAGGAGGTGCTGCGGGTCTCGGCGAAGACCGGCCTGGGCGTCGGCGACCTGCTCGACGAGGTCGTGCGCCGCGTCCCGGCCCCGGTCGGCGACTCCGACGCCCCGGCGCGGGCGATGATCTTCGACTCGGTGTACGACACCTACCGGGGCGTGGTCACCTACATCCGCGTGGTCGACGGCAAGATCACCCCGCGCGAGCGGATCCGGATGATGTCCACCGGCGCCACCCACGAGCTGCTGGAAGTCGGCATCATCTCGCCCGAGCCGAAGCCGTCGCGCGGCCTGGGCGTCGGCGAGGTGGGCTACCTCATCACCGGCGTGAAGGACGTGCGGCAGTCCAAGGTCGGCGACACCGTGACCTGGGAGAAGAAGGGCGCGACCGAGCCGCTGGCCGGGTACCGCGAGCCCAAGCCCATGGTCTACTCCGGCCTGTACCCGGTGGATGGCTCGGACTACCCGATCCTGCGCGAGGCCCTGGAGAAGCTCCAGCTCAACGACGCGGCGCTGACGTTCGAGCCGGAGACGTCGGCCGCGCTGGGCTTCGGCTTCCGCTGCGGCTTCCTGGGCCTGCTGCACCTGGAGATCACCCGGGACCGCCTGGAGCGCGAGTTCAACCTGGACTTGATCTCCACCGCGCCCAACGTGGTGTACCGGGTCGTCATGGAGGACGGGACCGAGCACGTCGTGACCAACCCGTCGGACTGGCCCGACGGCAAGCGGGCCGAGGTGTACGAGCCGGTCACCAAGTGCACCATCATCGCGCCCAGCGACTACATCGGCGCGATCATGGAGCTGTGCCAGTCCAAGCGCGGTCAGCTGGGCGGCATGGATTACCTGTCCGAGGACCGCGTCGAGCTGCGCTACACCATGCCGCTGGGCGAGATCATCTTCGACTTCTTCGACGCCCTGAAGTCGCGCACGCGCGGTTACGCGTCGTTGGACTACGAGGAGTCGGGCGAGCAGGACGCCGAGCTGGTCAAGGTGGACATCCTGCTGCAGGGCGAGCCGGTGGACGCGTTCTCGGCGATCGTCCACAAGGACCACGCCTACGGCTACGGCACGAAGATGGCCACGAAGCTGCGCGAGCTCATCCCGCGGCAGCAGTTCGAGGTCCCGATCCAGGCGGCCATCGGGTCGCGGGTCATCGCCCGCGAGACGATCCGCGCGATCCGCAAGGACGTGCTCGCCAAGTGCTACGGCGGTGACATCACGCGGAAGCGCAAGCTGCTGGAGAAGCAGAAGGAAGGCAAGAAGCGGATGAAGATGGTGGGGCGCGTGGAGGTGCCCCAGGAAGCCTTCGTCGCCGCGTTGTCGACCGAGGACTCGGGCAAGGACAAGAAGAAGTAGCGCGCTGTTCGGGTCGGGTGTGGCGGTTGCGCTCGCACCCGGCCCAGCGGCCGTCGGGGACGCTCCACGGCGGGTGTTCAGCCCCGGAGATGACGAAAGGCCTTCAGGACGCCCCTGTCCCGAAGGCCTTCACAGGTGCTGCCGGTCAGCTGTAGTTGCGGACCAGGCGGTCGAGCGTGTGGCGACGGAGGATGGCCTCGATCTCCCGGGTCTCGTGTTCCGGGTGGCGGGCGAGCATCGCTTCGAGGTCCTGCCGGGCGCTCGGGGTGTCGTAGGCGGCCAGCTCGCGGGACAGTGCCGCTTCGCGCCTGCGAAGCTCCCGCCGGGTGGCGAAGTACGTGCGAACGGACTCCAGTGCCTTGGTCATATCGCCTTTCCGGTCGTTGTTTCTGTATCGGTTCACCTACCATGATGCCGCATGTCAGAGGCGGTTTCGACCCGGTCGCACGTGACCTTGGAGACAACTCCTACGCGAGTGTGTCGAGCAGGTGAAGGGCACGGGCGTACTTGGCCCGCAAGCGGTCCCGGGTGGCCTCGTCGAGCTGGTCGACGCGGTGCGGGGAGAGGTTGTCGGCGATGTCCGCCCGCTTGACCGCCACCGCCACCGGGTCGGCCGCCACGCGCGCCAGGTATACCTCCTGCGACTCGCCGGGCAGGTGGCTCAGGGCGACGACCGTGTCCACGACGTGCGCTGGGCACCCGGCGGCCAACAGGTCCGCCGCCGTCACGGGGGTGTCCTCCACGACGTCGTGCAGGACGGCGGCCATCCGGGCGTGCTCGCCGGACACCGCGCCCATCACGCGCAACGGGTGGCCGATGTACGGCTTGCCCGACTTGTCGACCTGCCCGTCGTGCGCGGAGCGGGCGATGCGGACGGCGTCCTCAACTGTGAACGTCACGCCGACCATGGTCACACCCTTGACAAGGTCCAGTGGTCTAGTCCATTTTGCCAGTGGCCCACGTCACCTGCTGGGCAAGGCCGCCGACTGGGACTTTCATGGAGGTGGACGTGGCTTCGAGGACGAGACGCGCTCTGGTCGCTGTGCTGGCCGGAGTGCTGGCCTTCGCGGGCCTGACCCTGGTGGTGGTCGGCAGCGCGTCGGCCGCCAACCTGGTCGCCAACCCCGGGTTCGACGCGGGCAACCTGGGCGGCTGGACCTGCACCGCGACCGCGAGCGCGGTCACCACGCCCAAGCGCAGCGGCACCCACGCCCTGTCCGCGACGCCGGCGGGCTCGGACAACGCCCGCTGCTCGCAGACCATCAACGTCCAGGCGAACACCGCCTACAAGCTGTCCGCCTGGGTGCAGGGCAGCTACGTCTACCTGGGCGTGACGGGCACCGGCAGCGGCGACAAGAGCACCTGGACGCCGGGGTCGAGCGGCTTCAGCCAGCTCACGATCGACTTCACCACCGGCAACACCACCAGCGTCACCATCTACGTGCACGGCTGGTACGGCCAGCCCACCTACTACGCCGACGACATCGCCCTCGACGGCCCCGGCACCCCGCCGACCAGCACGACGACGACCACCACCACGACGACGACCACGACAACGACGACAACGACGACGACCACCACCACGACCACCACGCCGCCGGACCCGACGCTGCCCAAGCACGTCCTCACCGGCTATTGGCACAACTTCGACAACGGCTCCCGCCTGCTCAAGCTCGCCGACGTGCCGACCACCTACGACATCGTCGCGGTCGCGTTCGCCGACGCCGTCCCGGCGACCCGGGGCGCGGTGGACTTCACCCTCGACCCGACCCTGTCGAGCAAGCTCGGCGGCTACACCGACGCCCAGTTCAAGGCCGACATCAAGACCCTCCAGGCCCGCGGCCAGAAGGTGATCATCTCCGTCGGCGGCGAGAAGGGCACCATCTGGGTCGGCGACAACGCCGCCTCCACCGCGTTCGCCAACAGCGTCAAGTCCCTCATCGCCGAGTACGGCTTCAACGGCGTGGACATCGACCTGGAGAACGGCGTCAACTCCACCTACATGGCGCCCGCGCTGCGCAGCATCCACGCCGCCGGCGGCAAGGTCATCGCCATGGCCCCGCAGACCATCGACATGCAGTCGACCGGCCAGGAGTACTTCAAGCTGGCGCTGGCCGTGAAGGACATCCTCACGGTGGTCAACATGCAGTACTACAACTCGGGCACCATGCTCGGCTGCGACCAGAAGGTCTACGCCCAGGGCACGGTGGACTTCCTGGTCGCGCTGGCCTGCATCCAGCTCCAGAACGGCCTGCGCCCCGACCAGGTGGGCCTGGGCCTGCCCGCCTCGCCCTCCGGCGCGGGCGGCGGCTACCAGTCCCCGGCCAACGTCAACGCGGCGCTCAACTGCCTCGCGAAGGGCACGAACTGCGGCTCGTTCAAGCCGGCGCAGGCGTGGCCGGGCATCCGCGGCGCGATGACGTGGTCGATCAACTGGGACGCCTCGAACAACTGGCAGTTCGCCAACACGGTGGCCCCGCACCTGGACACCCTGCCGTAGGACGGGTGGTGCTCCCCCGACCGACACCGGGGGAGCACCACGACCCGTCACCGCAGCCGCTGGGTGCCCGCCGCGATGGTGAACGTGCGGGCCAGGGTCGCGGTGGAGTCGGCGCGGGACCGGTCGGCGAGGAAGTACCAGTCCATCCGCGCCCGCTCCGCCGTCAGGTCCAGCACCGAGTAGCCGTGCGAGTCCAGCTCCACCCACTTCAGGTGCCGGTTGAGCGCGGTCAGCGCCGTCTCGGCGGCCACCGACACCGTGCGCGGCGGAGCGCCGGTCAGCTCGTCGATGTTGTCCGACGTCACCGACGGGACCACCAGTTCCGTCGCGACCGTCCGGCGGGTGAACGGGTACAGCGCCGCGTCGTAAGGCACCTCGAACGCCCACGACGTGTGGATGTCGCCGGTGAGGAAGACGGTGTTCCGCACGTCGTTCCGAGCCAACGCGTCGATCAGGACGCGGCGGTCGTGCTGGTAGCCGTCCCACTGGTCGACGTTGATCGGCACACCGTCGGCCGGCACGCCGATCAGCTCCGCCAACGGCCGTCCGATCGCCTGCGGCAGGGCTGGGACCAGCACGGGCGAGAACATCACCGGGTTGCCGACGAGCTTCCACCGCGCGTCCGAGGCGACCAGGCCGTCGCGCACGAACGCGAGCTGCTCGGCGCCGGCGATGCTGCGGTCCGGGTCGTCCGCGCGGCCGATGTCGGTGCCGACCTGCTGGGACCGGTAGGTGCGCAGGTCCAGCATGGTCAGCTCGGCCAGCGTGCCGAACCGCAGCCGCCGGTAGATCCGGCCGTCGAGACCGGTGCGCACGGGCATCCACTCGCGGTAGGCCTGCATCGCCACCGCCCGGCGGGTCGCGTACGAACCCTCCGCGCCCTCGGTGTGGTTCTGCGCGCCGCCGGACCAGGCGTCGTTGGCCACCTCGTGGTCGTCGATGGTGATGACCCACGGGTAGGCGGCGTGCAGCTGCTGGAGTTCCGGGTCGGTCTTGTACTGCGCGTGCCGGACCCGGTAGTCCGCCAGCGTCAGCACCTCGCGGGCCGGCTCGTGCGCCCGTCCGCTGCCGAACTCGCCCGGCCCGTACTCGTAGAGGTAGTCGCCGAGGTGGACGACGGCGTCCAGGTCGTCGCGCTCGGCCAGGTGCCGGTAGGCGGCGAACCGGCCGGACTGCCAGTTCGAGCAGGACACCACGCCGAACCGCAGGCCCGCGACGGCGGCGGTGGCGGCGGGCGCGGTCTTGGTCCGGCCGACCGGGGACGCCTGGCCGTCCAGGGTGAACCGGTAGAAGTAGTGGCGGCCCGGCTGGAGGCCGGCCACGTCGAGCTTCACCGTGTGGTCGCGGTCCGGACCGGTGGTGGTGCTGCCGCGCGCCACGACCCGGGTGAACGCGGCGTCCTCGGCGACCTCGTGGTCCACGGTCACGGTCGGGCCGACGCCCGAGCCGGGCAGGGCGTCGTCGGTCGGGGTGACGCGGGTCCACAGGACGACCCGGTCGGGCAGCGGGTCGCCGGACGCGACGCCGTGGCGGAAGCGGGGAGTGGCTTCCGAAGAGGCCAGACCCTGGGCGGGCAAGGCGGGGGCGGTCAGGAAGGCGGCGCCGGCGATGGCGCCCAGTTTCAGGGCGTCCCGGCGGGGGTGTGTGTGCGGCACGGCGTCCATTCCAGGGGCGCGGGTGGGCGGCGCGGAACCACCGGCCGGGGGAGTTCACGCGGAGTTCGCCGCGCGGATCACGTGCCGCGTCGCGGGTATTCCGCCAAATGGCGGGTTATCGTCGTCGTCATGCTGGACCGACTGGAAGTGCCGGTGATCGCCGCGCCCATGGCGGGTGGCGCGTCCACCCCCGCCCTCGTCGCGGAGGTGGGCCGCGCGGGCGGGCTGGGGTTCCTCGCGGCCGGGTACCTGGGGCTGGAGGCCGTGGCCGCCCAGATCAAGGACACCATGGCGCTGACGGACAAGCCTTTCGGCGTCAACCTGTTCGTGCCCGGCGTGAAGTCCACTGTGGACGTCAGCGCCTACCGGGACCGGGTGCGGGCGCAGGCGCCGGCCGAGCCCGGCGAACCCCGGTGGGACGACGACTCCTACGCCGCCAAGCTGGAGCTGGTCATGGCGATGCGGGTGCCGGTGGTGTCGTTCACCTTCGGCCTGCCCGACCCGCACGACGTGCACCGGCTGCACGCGGCCGGCTCGACGGTCGTCGCCACGGTCACCACGCCGGCGGAGGCCCGGCAGGCCGCGCAGGTCGGCGTGGACGCGTTGTGCGTGCAGGGGTGTGACGCCGGCGGGCACCGCGGCACGTTCACCGACGACGGCGTGTCCCCGGGTGGCGGCGAGCTGTTCGGCGTACTGGCCGCCCTCCGGCTGGTCGCGGCCCGGGTGGACCTGCCGCTGATCGCCGCCGGCGGGCTCGTGCACGGCGCGGACGTCGCCGCCGTGCTCGCCGCCGGGGCGGTCGCGGCGCAGCTGGGGACGGCGTTCCTGTCCTGCCCGGAGGCGGGCACGGCCGCCGCGCACCGCGAGGCGCTCGCCGCCGGCACCCGGCGCACCGCGTTGACCAGGGCGTTCAGCGGACGTCCGGCACGCGGTCTGGTGAACCGGTTCCTCACCGAGAACTCGCCGCACGCCCCGGCCGCCTACCCGGACGTGCACCACCTGACCAAACCCGTCCGCGCGACCGGCGACCCGGAGCTGATGTCGCTGTGGGCCGGACAGACCTACGCGGTGGCCCGACCGGCCCCGGCGGCGGAGCTGGTGGCCCGCCTCCGGGCGGAGGCACGGGCCGCGCTGGACTCCGCCGCCGTGCGGATTCCGCCGCTGTAGCAAGGATTTGCGGTCAGAATGACCGGATGACGACTGCGCGCGAGCTGTCCGACGAGCTGCTCACCGTCGCCTTCGACGCCGACCCGGTCGAGGCCACCCTGCGCGGGGTGCCCGGCTGGGACGACCGCCTGCCCGACCCGAGCGCCGGCGCCGCCGCCGACATCGCCCGCCGGGCCGAGGACGTCGCGCGCCGCGCGCGGGCCGGGGACGACGACCCGGTGACCCGCGCGGTGGTGGCGCAGCAAGCCGACGCCGTCGCCGGCCGGGCGCGCGCCGGGCTGGTCGAGCACACCCACGCCGAGGGCCTCAACGCGCCCGTCGCGCTGCTGCTGACCGCCCTGCCGCTGGTCCGGCCCGTCGACGCGCAGGGCGCTCGCGACTACCTGACCCGCCTGTCCGCCTTCCCCGCCTACCTCGACGCCCTCGCCCGCCGGCAGCGCGACTCCCCGAAGCGCCCGGTCGCGCACCTGGTGGACGCCGCCGTCGCCCGCCTGGACCGGCACCTCGCCGACCCCGTGGACCCGCTGGCGGACCCGTTGCGCGCCACCGACCTCCACGACGAGTGCGCCGCCCTGCTGACCGCCGAGGTCCGGCCCGCGTTCGAGCGCTACCGGGACTTCCTGCGCACGGAGATCGCGCCGCGCGGCCGTTCCCAGGACGAACCGGGGCTGTGCGCCTTGGAAGGCGGCGCGGCGACCTACGCGATGCTCGTCCCCCTCTACACGACCACCGCGCACACGCCGGGGGAGTTGCACCGCATCGGCCTGGACCTGATCGAGGCGCTCGACCGCGAGTACGAGGAGATCGGCGCACGGGTCTTCGGGCCGCTGCCGGCGCGGGAGGTCCGGGCGCGGCTGCTGGCCGACCCGGCGTTGCGGTGGAAGAGCGCCGAGGAGATGACCGCGCTGGCCAAGGCGACCATCGAGCGCGCCGAACGGGTCGCGCCGGACTGGTTCGGCACCGTGCCGGCCGAACGCTGCCGGGTGCGGGCGGTGCCCGAGGCGGACGCGCCGAACGCCCCGCTGGCCTACTACATGGACCCGGCGCTGGACGGCTCCCGGCCGGGCACCTACTACGTGAACACCTTCCAGGCCACCGAACGCGACCGGTTCAGCGCCGAGTCCACCGCCTTCCACGAGGGCGTGCCCGGCCACCACTTCCAGATCTCGCTGGCCCAGGGCCGCACCGACCTGCCGACGCTGCGCCGGTTCGCCTCCGTCGAGTCCTACCTGGAGGGCTGGGCGCTCTACGCCGAGCGGTTGGCCGACGAGATGGGCCTCTACAGCGACGACGTGGCCCGGCTGGGGATGCTGTCGGGCGACTCGCTGCGCGCCGCGCGGCTGGTCGTGGACACCGGCCTGCACGCGCTGGGCTGGACCCGGCGGCGGGCGGTGGACTTCCTGCGGGACAACGCGGTCATGCCGGACGTGGACATCCACTCCGAGGTGGACCGCTACATCGAGAACCCCGCGCAGGCGCTGTCGTACATGGTGGGACGACTGGAGATCCAACGCCTGCGCGGGGACGCGGAGCGGCGCCTGGGCGACCGCTTCGACATCAGGGCCTTCCACGACCTGGTGATCGGCGGCGGTCCGCTGCCGATGGCCGTGCTGGCCGACGTGGTCGACCGGTGGGTCGACCACGTCGGTCCCTGATCAGCTTTCCGAGCGGTTCTTCTCCAGCACGGAGTTCCGCTTGCTGTAGGCGAAGTAGATGATCAGGCCGAGGACGAACCAGGCGGCGAAGCGCAGCCACGTCTCCGGCGCGAGGAAGGTGATCAGCCAGATCGAGAACACGATGCCGATGATCGGCACGACCGGCATGCCCGGCGTCTTGAACGTGCGCGGCAGGTCGGGCTGCTTGTACCGCAGCACGATCACCGCGACGCAGACCACCACGAACGCCAGCAGGATGCCGATGTTGGTCAGCTCGGCGGCCTCCGCGATGGGCAGGAAGCCCGCGATGACCGCGGAGGCGATGCCCAGTACCCACGTGGTGCGCGTCGGGACGTGCTTGACCGGGTGGGTCTTGGCGAACCACTTGGGCAGCAGGCCGTCCCGGGACATCGAGTAGCCGACGCGCGCCGCGCCCATGAGGAACGTGAACAGCACGGTGGTGATACCGAGCACCGCGCCCACGGAGATGATGATGCCCAGCGCGGGCAGGCCGATGTCGGCGAACGCCGTGGCGAACGCGCTCTCGGTGTCCACGTCCTTGTAGTTGACCATGCCGGTGAGCACCAGGCAGGCCAGCACGTAGAGCACCATCGAGATGGCCAGGGAGTAGATGATCGCCTTCGGCATGTGCCGCTGCGAGTCCTTGGACTCCTCGGCCGCGGTGGACATCGCGTCGTAGCCGAAGACGGCGAAGAAGACCGTGGCCGCGCCGGTGATCGCGCCGGAGATGCCGAACGGGAAGAACGGGTCGTAGTTGCCGGTGTTGATGTGGAACGCGCCGACGATGATGACCAGCAGGACGATGCCGACCTTGAGGTAGACCAGGGCGGTCTCGAAGCGGGCGGCGTTCTTCATGCCCAGGTTGAGGATCCAGGCGATGAGCAGGCACAGCACGACCGCGAACAGGTTGACCTTGTAGCTGCCCGCGGCGACGTCACCGGTCTCCGTGCCGGGCGCGCCGAGCATCCACACCGGCAGGTCTAGGCCGAGCAGGTTGAGCAACTCGTTGAAGTAGCCCGAGATGCCGATCGCGACCACCGCCACGATCGCCGTGTACTCCAGCAGCAGGTCCCAGCCGATGAACCAGCCGACGATCTCGCCGAGCACCGCGTAGCCGTAGGTGTAGGCGGAGCCCGCCTTGGGGATCAGGCCCGCGAACTCGGCGTAGGAGAACGCCGCCGCCGCGCTGGCGATGCCCGCGACGAGGAACGAGATGAGCACCGCCGGACCCGCGGTCTTGTTGGCCACGGCGCCCGCGAGCGAGAAGATGCCCGCTCCGATGATGCCGCCGATGCCGATCGCGGTGAGCTGCCAAAGACCCAGGGTCCGGGTGAGCCCGGTCTTCTCCTCGGTGATCTGCTCGATGGGCTTGCGGCGGAACACGCCGGAGCCCTGGCCGAAGCCGCCCTGCACGGAGGTCATGCCTTTGCTCCCTCGGTGGTGTTGTGCGGCGAACCGTACGCGCGTCAACTGTCACCAGGGTTTGTTGGATCGCACCACTTGACGTCCACTCTTTTGTGCGATCCCACCATTGTGCGGCTTGCGCGCCAGGAGAACTCCGGCTATGACGACCGCGCCGCCCACCACAGTGTTCCACCCGACGGGTTCGGAAAGCAGTAGTGCGCCCACCACCGTCGACCACACCGGCGCCACATAGGTGACCGTGGCGGCCACCGTCGGTCCCGCCGCGCGGATGACGTCGAGGTTCAACACGTACGCCCACCCGGTGCCCGCCGCACCCAGCACGACCAACGCCCCGACCGCGAACCAGCCGGGCCAGTCCGGCACACCCCCGATCACCGGCGCGGCGATCGCCAACTCGCCCGCCGCACAGGTCACCTGCACCGCGGACAACGCGCTGGCCGACTGCGACCCGCCGGAGAAGAACCGCCGCGTGTAGGCGTACCCCGCGCCGTAGAAGGTCGTCGCCCCCAGGCACGCCAGCCCGCCGACCAGCACGTCACCCCCGACGCCGTCCCACACGCCCAGCACCGCCAACACCCCGGAGAACCCGACGGCCAGCCCGGCGACCCGGGCCGCGGTGACCTTCTCCGCCGGCACCACCAGCAGCACGAACACCAGCGTCGTCAACGGCATGGTCGCGTTGAACACGCCCGCCAGCACCGACGTCACCAGCGTCTCCCCGAACGCCAGCAACGTGAACGGCACCGCGTTCAGCAGCGTGGCCACCACCAGCGCGTGCCCCCAGGTGCGCCGGTCGCGCGGCAACGGCGTCCGCGTCACCAGGCACACCAGCCCCAACGCGAGCGCCCCGAACGCGCACCGCCCGAACGCCACCCACACCGGCGGCACGCCGGCCTCGACGGCGACCTTGATCAACGCGAAGCTCGCGCCCCAGATGGCGGACAGGAGTGCGAACTTCCCCACCCAACTCGACTGCACCGGAGCACAATCACCCCGTGGCCGGCGATGAGTCCAACAAGCACTCCGCACCCCGACATGAGGGACGCTCATGGCACTGAACTTCGCGCAGCTCCGCGCGTTCCTCGCGGTGGTGGACGAGGGCGGCTTCGGCGCGGCAGCGGACGCGCTGGGCATCACCCAGTCCGCCGTCTCGCACGCGGTGGCCGCCCTGGAACGCACGCTGGGTCACCCGGTGCTGCACCGCCAAGGCCGGCCTTCGCCCACGGCCTTCGGCGCGGAACTCCTCGCGCACGCCCGCACCGCGGTGGGGGCCGCCGCCGCGATCACCGACCTGGCGGCCCGGCGCGGCGGCCTGGCCCGCGGCACCATCAAGCTGGCCGCCCCGCCCACGGTCTGCCAGGGGTTGCTGCCGGACCTCCTGGCGCGGTGGCGGGCGGAGTTCCCGCACGTGCGCGTCCGCGTCTTCGAGGGCGAGGACGACGAGGTCGCCGACTGGCTGGCCAACGGCACGGTCGAGGCGGCGATCGTGGTGGACCCGCCGCCCGGTCCCGGCGTGGAGGTGGGGGAGGACGCGTTCCACGTGCTGCTGCGCGACGACCACCCGTTGGCGCGCGAGGCCGACGTGGACGTGGCCGACCTGGCCGACGACCCGTTCCTGCTGTCGTGCGGGGGCTGCGAACGGCACGTGCGGCAGGCGCACCAGGGGCTGCCGTTCAAGCCGGTGCACCGGGTGCGCGAACTCGGGACGCTGCTCGCGATGGTGCGCGCGGGCGTGGGCATCACCATCGTGCCGGGCCTGATCGAGGCCATGCTGCCGCCGGGCCTGGTGCTCGTGCCGCTGCGCCGCCGCGTCGTGCGCCGGCTCGTGATCAGCGGACCGCCGGGCCGGGAGTGGCACCCGGCGGTCAAGGCCCTCGTCGGCTCGGTGACCGTCAGCGGGTGAAGACGATCTTCCCGGCCGTCTCGCCGTCGAGCATCGCCTTGAAGCCCTGCTCGGCCTGGTCCATCGGCAGGGTGGTGCCGATCTGGGGCCGCAGGCCGTTCAGGGCGCAAAACGCCATCAGGTCGCCCAGCTCCTCGCGGGTGCCCATGGTGGATCCGACCACGCGGAGCTGGAGGAAGAACAGGCGCTGGAGTTCGGCCGCACCGGCGTCACCACTGGTCGCGCCCGAGATGACCACGATGCCGCCCGGCTTGAGCGACTTCATGGAGTGCGACCAGGTGGCCTTGCCGACCGTCTCGAACACCGCGTCCACCCGTTCGGGCAGCCGCGCGCCGGACTCGAACGCGGCGTGCGCGCCCAACTGCTCGGCCAGGGCGCGCTTCTCCTCGCTCCGGCCGGTCACCCACACGCGGTACCCGGCCGCGCGGCCCAGCTGGATCAGCGCCGTGGAGACGCCGCCGGACGCGCCCTGCACCAGCATCGTCTGGCCGGGGCGCAGGCCGGACTTCACGAACAGCATCCGGTAGGCCGTCAGCCACGCCGTGCCCATGCACGCGGCCTCTTCGAAGGTCAGGTCCGCCGGCTTGGGCAGCGCGTTCCGGGCCGGGACGACCACGTGGTCGGCGAACGTGCCCTGGTACTTCTCCGTGAGCAGGGTGCGGCCCGGGTCGAGGGTCTCGTCGCCGGTCCACGCCGGGTCGCCGATGACCGAGTGCAGGACGACCTCGGTGCCGTCGTCCAGGACGCCCGCGCCGTCGCAGCCCAGGATCATGGGGAACTTGTCCGCCTTGATGCCCACGCCCCGCAACGTCCACAGGTCGTGCATGTTCAAGCTCGCGGCCTTCACGCCGACGCGGACCCAGCCGTCCGGCACCTCGGGATCGGGGCGGTCACCCACGCGCAGTGCGGCGAGGGGGTCCTGCGGGCTCGGCTCGGCTGCGTAGACGGCGAACATGACGGCAACTTACCCATAGGTAGGGAGTCCTGTGCGGTGAACCACGTCACGGCAGTAGGCTCGGTGGCGTGCTGGAAGCCTTCGCGCAGTGGTGGGACGGGGTCGAGCTGTGGCTCGCCCAACTCCCGTTCCCGTTCCAGTTCGCGCTGGTCATGGCCGTGCTGCTGCCCGCGTCCCTGGGGGTCGCGCGGCTGATCGACCGGGTCGTGGACCAGGCCGCGGGCCGGTTCAACCCGGTGCCCAAGGTGCCCCCGGCGGCCGAGCCCGAGAAGGTGGAGGCGGGCACGCCTTCGTAGGCTGGCCACCGTGACTCCCGCACGGCGCCTCACCGTCGCGTTGGTGGGCCTGATCGCGCTGGTCGTGATCGGCTACTTCGCGAAGGACCTCGGCGGCTCCACCGAGCCCCCGCCCACCACGACCTCCGCCACCACGAAGGGCGCGGCCGGGTCCGGCACGGCGTCGGCGGGCAAGCCGGACCGGGTGCCGGGGGCCGCGTCCGGGTTGCCGGTCAAGGCGTTGACCAGCCTGCCCGGCGAGGCCAAGGCGACGTGGGAGCTGATCGAACGCGGCGGCCCGTTCCCGTACCCGCGCAACGACGGCGTGACGTTCCAGAACCGCGAGAAGCGGCTGCCCGCGAAGTCCGGCGACTACTACCGCGAGTACACGGTGCCCACGCCGGGCAGCGACGACCGCGGCGCGCGCCGACTGGTGACCGGCCGCGAGCGCGAGGTCTACTACACCGGTGACCACTACGAGTCGTTCGTCGTCGTGGACGTGACCGGATGATCCGGCACCGCTACGTGGCGCGGCCCGGTGCGCGGACCAAGAGCGCGGCTCTGGCGGCCATCGGCGAGGCGATGGAGTTCCCGGACCACTACGGGCAGAACCTGGACGCGCTCTACGACTGCCTGACCGACCTGTCGTGGCTGCCCGAGGGCGAGCACGTCCTGGTCTGGACCGGCGGTGACGCCTCGGTCGCGGCCGTGCTGGCCGACGCCCAAGCCGCCACCGCCGACGGCCCCCGCCCGTTCCGGGTCGAGTACCAGGGCTAGTCGCCGGTCGGCACCCAGCTCGGCTTGCGCTTCTGCACGAACGCGGCGATGCCTTCCTGACCCTCGGGGCCACCGAAGTGCTTGGCGGACAGCTCCAGCATGTCCGCGAACACCTCACCCAGGTTGCTCGACCGTTCCTGCTGCAACATCCGCTTGGTGGCCGCCAGCGCGTTCGGCGCGCCCAGCGCCAGCATGTCCGTGTACCGGGCGACCTCGGCGTCCAGCCCGTCAGCCGGCACGGCCGAGTTCACCAGCCCGATCGCCACGGCCCGCCCGGCGTCGAACGTCTCACCGGTCAGGAACAGCTCGTGCGCCGCGCGCGGCAGCAAGCGGGGCAGGACCGTCACCGAGATGACCGCGGGCACCACACCGATCCGGACCTCGCTGAACGCGAACGTCGCCGACTCGACCGCCACCGCGATGTCGCACGCCGCCACGATCCCGACACCCCCGGCCCGCGCCGGTCCGGCCAGGCGGGCGACGACCGGCTTCGGGCTGGTCCAGAGCTGTTCGAGGATCGCGGGGAACTCGTTGACCCCCTGCTGGGACGCGCTCGCCCCGCCGGCCTCCTTGAGGTCCATGCCCGAGCAGAACACCGGCCCGGTGTGGGTCAGGACGACGACCCGGACGGCGTCGTCCCCGACCGCCGCCTTCAGGTGCCCGGTGAGCTCGGCGCGCAGCTGCGCGGAGAGGGCGTTGCGGTTGTGGGGGGAGTCCAGCGTGATCGTCGCGATGCCACGCCGCACCTCGTAGTGGACCAGCTCGTCTGCCATGGGCGCACTCTAACCAGGGCGTCCGATTGACAGGACACTGTCAAGATGACAGGATACTGTCATGACGACGAAGACGGTCCACCTCGCGCTCTACCCCGCACTCGCCGACTGGGAGTTCGGCTACGCCACGGCCCGCCTGAACGACCCGTCGTTCCAGAAGGTCCCGGGCCGTTACCGGGTCCGCACGGTCGGCCTGACCCGCGACCCGATCACCAGCATGGGCGGCCTGACCATCACCCCGGACCTGGCGCTGGCCGACATCGACCCGTCCGACAGCGCACTGCTCCTCCTGCCCGGCGCCGACTCCTGGGCCGACGGCGGCAACGCGGAGTTCGCCCAGGCCGCCCGCCGCTGGCTGGCCGCCGGCGTGCCGGTCGCGGCGATCTGCGGAGCGACGATCGGCCTGGCCGCGGAGGGCCTGCTCAACGACCGCCCGCACACCGGCAACATGCTGGAAGAACTGCAATCCGTGGAGACCTACGCCGGCGCCGGGCACTACCGCCAGGAACGCGCAGTCCGCGAGAACGGCCTGATCACCGCCGGCGCCCACAGCGCCCTGGAGTTCGCCCGCGAGATCCTGGCCGAGCTGGACGTCTACGAGCCCGCCGTCCTGGAGGCGTGGTACGGCCTGTTCAGCACGGGCGACCCGCAGTGGTTCGGAAAGCTCATGGCCGCGGCGTCATGACAGTGGAGCCGCGCACGGAGGCGGGAGACGTGCTGACCGACGTCATCATGCGCACCTTCCGCCTCTACGGCGCTTTCCTGGACGCCGCAGAGGTGATGACCAAACCGGTGGGCCTCACGGCAGCGTGGTGGCAAGTCCTGGGCGCGGTCCTCAAAGACCCCCTCCCGGTGTCCGGCATAGCCCGAGAAATGAGCCTGACCCGCCAAAGCGTGCAACGCATAGCCGACCTGCTGGTAGAAAAGGGCCTGGCGGAATACCTGCCCAACCCAGCCCACCGCCGAGCCAAACTCTTCCGCCCCACCGCAGCCGGCTACAAAGCCATCGAAAGCCTCCGAGCGGCCCAACACAACTTCACCAACAGGGTCTCCGCCCAGGTAGACCTGGACGACCTCAAAACAACCCTGAAGGTCATGACCCAACTGATCAAAGCAGTAGACGACAACCCACCACAGGCCTGATCAATCCAGGCCGGGCAGTCCACCGGAGAGGACACAACCCAAGCTGGGCTTCTTGCTTGTGTCATCTCCGTATGGCCCGCCCGAAGGGCTACCACAGATTTCCCGGGTGCAGCCGAATTTTTTTGTGAGGAACGAGCAAAAAAATTTAGCGGCACCCGGGAAATCTGTGGTTGGCTTTGCCGGGCCATGCGGAGATGGCACAAGCAAGAAGCCCCCGCTTTGGCAGTTGTGTCATCTTTGGTGGCTCGCCCGCCGGCGAGGCTCTTTTAATCTTTGCGAGTGACGCTTGCGCTCTCAAGCCCACGCTTCGCGGGTCTAAACGCAACGCGCTCCGCGCTAACCAAGGATGAACGCGCTCCGCGCTTGAGAGCGCTTCGCGCACGCGCGAAGCGCTCTAAAGACAAAAGCGGCCGGGAGGCCTCCAGTGGGGGGGAAGGGCCTGCGTGTTCCCCACCGCATGACCTGGCGGAGCCAACCACAGATTGCCGGGGTCGGTCGAAAAACTTTGCTCGTTCCTCGCAAACTTTTTGGCCCGACCCCGGCAATCTGTGGTAGCCCTTCGGGCAGGTCATACGGTGGGGAACACGAAGGCCCCTTGTGGCTGGGAGCCCGAACCAAAAGCACGCCGCTGCGCGGCCAAAGCCGCGCGTTCCGCGTGAAGTCGCCTAGGCGGATCGTGTCACCAGGTCGGCGGCGCGCGCGGCTTCGAAGCGATGCAAGATCAGTTCTGCCACCTCAGGGTCCGCGCCCAACGGCGGTGCCACCAGGTCCGTCCCCGCCAACCGCGCCGCCCGGTCCGGCAGGAACCCGGGGGCCAGGAACCACGAAGCCACCGCGATCCGCCGCGCCCCCCGCTCCCTCAACCGCTCGACAGCCGCGGGCACGTCCGGCGAGGCCATGGCCGCGAAGGCCGCCTCCACGCCGACCCACCCGGACCCGGCGGCCCACCGCGCGGCGATCGAGCGCACCGCCGCGTTGGCCGGCTCGTGGGAAGACCCGGCGCCCGCCAACACCACGCCCAGCGACCGGTCGTGCGACCGCACCCCGATGGACGCCAACCGGCGCAACGCCGCCGACTCCAGCAACGGCGACGGTCCCAGCACGTCCGCGATCGTCACGTCCAACGAGGGCAACCGGGCCTCGGCGACCGCGCCCGGCACGTCCACCCGCGCGTGAAAAGCCTTGCCCAGCAACAACGGCACGACCACCGCCGACCGGTGCCCGTCGCCCACCACGCCGCGCAGCACGTCGCCCAACCTCGGCGCGGACAGGTCCAGGAACGACGCCCGCACGTCCAACGCGGGGCGCAGAGCCCGGACCACGTCCAACAACGCGTGCACGGTCGCCGCCGAACGGGGATCGCGACTGCCGTGCGCCACGGCCACCAAAGCGGTCACAGCGCACCCGACAGGCCGCGTGCCCGCAGCACCGCCCGCTCCAACGGCCGGAACACCAGCAGCTCGATCCCGATGCCCACCAACAGGATCAGGAAGATCGCCGCGATCACCATCGAGATGTCGTTCAACGACGACCCGTTGTGCAGGTACTGCCCCAGGCCCTCACCCAACTGGGGCGAGGTGGCGATGATCTCCGCCGCCATCAGCGACCGCCACGAGAACGCCCACCCCTGCTTCAACCCGGCCAGGTACCCCGGCAGGGCCGCCGGCAGCAGGATGTGCCGAGCCGCCGCCAGCCGACCAGCGCCGAGCGCCTGCCCGACGCGCGGCAGCAGCGGCGGGATCTGGTCGACGCCCGACACCAGGCCGTTCGCGATCGACGGCACCGAGCCCATCAGCACCACGAAGTAGATGGTGGACGGGGTCGCGCCGAACCACAGGATGCCCGCCGGCACCCACGCCACCGACGGCAGCGACTGCAGACCGGTCAGCAGGGACCCGATGGCCGCCCGGACCACCCGCACCTTGGCGATCAGCAGCCCCAGCGGGGTGGCGATGAGCACGGCGGTGAGGAAGCCGAGGACAGCGCGGTGCACCGACGTCCACAGCACGTCCAACGCGCGGCCCGTCTCCACCGCCTCGGCCACCGCCGCCCACACCGCCGCCGGCGACGGCAGCTGGTACTCCGGCCAGAACGCCGCCGCCCACAGCGCCTGCCACACGCCCAGCAGCAGGGCGAACGCGATCAGCGGCGGCAGGGCCGTGCGGACGAAGCGCTTGCCCAGCGACGGGCGCTGCTCCTGCGACGGCGCGTCGAGCGCGTCCAGGCCCGCGCCGACCGCCGCCAGGTCGTTGTCAAGCTGCGGCGTGGCCACTGATCACCTCTCGCAGCCGGCTCGTGATGTCCTTGACCAGCGCGGGCTCGTCCACGTCCACGGTGGACCACTCGCGCACCACGCGACCGGGCCGCGAGGACAGCAGGACGACCCGCTGGCCCAGGCGCACGGCCTCGCGCACGTCGTGGGTGACGAACACGATCGCCGTCCCGGTCTCCCGCCACACCCGCACCAGCTCCGCCTGGAGCACGTCGCGGGTGATGGCGTCCAGCGCCGCGAACGGCTCGTCCATCAGCAGCAGGCCGGGCGTGCCCTCCTCGGCGCTGCCCAGCGTGGACGCCAGCGCGCGCGCCAACGCCACGCGCTGGCGCATGCCGCCGGACAGCTCGTGCGGGCGCTTGTGCCCGGCCTCGGCCAGCCGCACCAGCTCCAGCAGCTCGCCGGCCTTCTCCCGGCGGGCGCCGCGCTTGACGCCCGCGAGCCGCAGCGGCAGCTCGACGTTGCGCGCGGCGGTCAGCCACGGCATCAGCGCGGCCTCCTGGAACATCACGGCGGGCCGCGAGGTGGTCAGCGTGATGGACCCCGAGGTGGGCGCGTCCAGGCCCGCGACCAGGTTGAGCAAGGTGGACTTGCCGCAGCCGGACGCGCCCAGCAGGCACACGAACTCGCCCGGCGCGACCCGCAGGTCGACGCCGTCGAGCGCCGTGACCGCGTTCGGTCCGTGCCCGAACGTCTTGCGCACCGCGGACAGGGTGACAGCTGCGTCCACAGTGGACGGAACGGCGGACTCAAGCGTGGCGGTCATGGTGTGCCTGCCTTCCCCGAGTTACTTCTTGTCCAGCCCGGCGGTGTCCACGGTCGGCTTGCCCGCCGCCGTGAGCACCTTGTTCAACAGCGTGAAGTCCGCCAGCCCGGCGACGTCCGCGGCTTCCTTGGCGACGCCCGCGGTGACCGCGTCCTTCGCCAGCTGCGGGAACGACTTGGCCTGCGGGTCCAGCGTCAGCTCGATGTTGTCGAACGCCCGGTCCAGCACGGGCTCGCCCAGCGACTTGCCGGTCAGCTTCTTCAGGGCCTCGTTGACGACCTTCTTGGCCTCGACCTTGTTGTTCGACGCGAAGTCGGTCGCCGCGAGGTGGCCCTTGAGCAGCGCCTCGACGGTCTGCGGGTGGTCCTTGAGGAACTGCGTGCGCACCAGCAGCACGGTGGTCGGGAACTTGCCGCCCTCCCACAGGGTCTTCTCGTCCACCAGCACCTTGGCGCCCGCGTCGAGCACCAGCCGCGAGGACCACGGCTCCGGCGCCCACGCGCCCTGCACGTCGCCCTTCTTGAACAGGTCGAGCGACTGCGCGTTCTCGGTGTTGGTGACGTTGACCTGGTCCGCGCCCGCGCCGATGGCGATCTTCTGGTCGGACAGCCACTTCTTGAACGCCACGTCCTGCGTGTTGCCCAGCTGCGGCGTGGTGATGACCTTGCCCTTGAGGTCGTTCACCGAGCCGATCTCCGGCTTGACGACGAGCTGCGCGCCGCCCGACGTGGCGCCCGAGATCAGCCGGATCGCCTCGCCCTTGGACTTGGCGTAGGCGTTGATCGCCGGGCCCGACCCGATGAACGTGGCGTCCAGCGAGCCGCCGAGCAGCGCGTTGACCGCGTCGGGACCGGCGTTGAAGGTCTGCGTGGTGAGCTTGGCGCTGCCCAGCTCCTTGGCGAACAGGCCCTGTTCCACGCCGACCAGGGCGGCGGCGTGGGTGACGTTGGGGAAGTAGCCCAGCCGCAGTTCGGCGGCGGGCCCCTTGCCCTCGGCCGGCGCGTTCGCGGCGTCGCCGCCGCGATCGGCCCGTGAGCAGGCGGTGAGTGCTAGGAAAGCGGTCAGTGTGGCCAGTGACTTGGTCAGGATGCTGCGCTTGCTCACGGCGGCGTAAGGCCTTTCTGGGTCAGGGACCGGGAGAGACGAGGGCGTGGCTGTCCTGGGCGGTGCTCCCGCCCTCGGTACAGCTGTCCACGCCGTCCAGCTCCGGCAGCGGCGCCCCGACCAGGCCTGCGGCCAGCGTGCTGCCGTCTGACGCGTCGATGACCAGGAACGCGCCGGTGCGGCGGTCCCGCGTGTAGTCGTCGACGGGGACAGGCTCGGCCGTGCGGACCGAGACCTGGCCGATCTCGTTGAGGCCCAACGAACCCGGGCTCTCGGTGCTCGCGAGCTTCTGCTCGTCGAAGCGGTTGCGCAGTTCGGTGACGATCGCCTGGACGGTCCGGGTCCCGTGCTTGACCAGCACCCGGGCGCCCGGCGTGAGCGCCTTCTCGGCCAGCCAGCACACGGTGGCCTCGAACTCGTCGGTGACCCGCGGCGCGTCGCCGGCCGCGATCAGGTCGCCGCGCGCGATGTCCAGGTCGTGCGCCAGCAGCAGCGTCACGGACTGGCCCGCGGCGGCCTCGTCCAGCGGCCCGTCGAACGTGTCGATCTTCTCGACGGTGCTGCGCAGCCCGGAGGGCAGGACGGTGATCTCGTCGCCGACGCGGACCGTGCCCGCCGCCACCTGGCCGGCGTAGCCCCGGTAGTCCGGGTGCTCCGCGGTGCGCGGCCGGATGACGTACTGCACCGGGAACCGGAACGGCGCGTCGTGCGGGTCCGACTCGACCGGCACGGTCTCCAGGTGCTCCAACAGGGTCGGCCCGTCGTACCAGGGCGTCCGGTCGGACCGCTCCACGACGTTGTCCCCGGCCAGCGCGGACACCGGGATCTCCACCACGGCGTCCTCGGGGAAGCCGAGGGCGGTGGCGTGGGCGGTGAACTCCTTGGCGATGCGGGAGAACGTGACCTCGTCGTAGTCCACGAGGTCGATCTTGTTGACCGCGAGGACCAAGCGCGGCACCCCCAGCAACGCGAGCACGGCGGCGTGGCGGCGCGTCTGCTCCACCACACCCTTGCGCGCGTCCACCAGGAGAACACCGAGCTGCGCCGTGGACGCTCCGGTCACGGTATTACGCGTGTACTGGACATGCCCGGGTGTGTCGGCCAGCACGAAAGAACGCTTCGGGGTGGCGAAGTACCGGTAGGCCACGTCGATCGTGATGCCCTGCTCGCGTTCCGAGCGCAGGCCGTCGACCAACAGCGACAGGTCCGGGGTGGCCAGGCCGCGGTCGGCGCTGGCCCGGTGCACGGCGTCCAGCGTGTCCGCCAGCACCGACTTGGTGTCGTAGAGCAGCCTGCCGACCAGCGTGGACTTACCGTCGTCCACGCTGCCCGCGGTGGCCAGCCTCAACAGGTCGCTCATGGTTAGAAGTAGCCCTCCCGCTTGCGGTCCTCCATCGCGGCCTCCGACAGCCGGTCGTCGGCCCGGGTCGCGCCGCGCTCGGTCAACCGCGACGCGGCCACCTCCGCGATGACCGCCTCGATGTCCGCCGCGTCCGACTCCACCGCGCCCGTGCACGAACCATCACCCACGGTCCGGTACCGCACGGTCTTGCTCACGAGTTGCTCGCCTTCGCGCGGGCCGCCCCACGGGCCTTCCGCCAGCCACATGCCATCACGCAGGTAAACCTCGCGCTGGTGCGCGTAGTAGATCGACGGCAATTCGATCCCCTCCCGCGCGATGTAGTGCCAGACGTCCAGCTCGGTCCAGTTGGAGAGCGGGAATACCCGCACATGTTCCCCCGGACGGTGCCTCCCGTTGTAGAGGTTCCACAATTCGGGACGCTGCCGCCGCGGCTCCCACTGGCCGAAGGCGTTGCGCAGGCTGAAAATGCGCTCCTTGGCCCGGGCGCGCTCCTCGTCACGGCGTCCGCCGCCGAACACGGCGTCGAACCTGTGAGTGGTGATCGCGTCCAGCAGGGGCACGGTCTGCAAGGGGTTCCGAGTGCCGTCCGGGCGCTCGGAAAGCCTTCCGTCGTCGATGTATTCCTGGACGCTCGCCACTTCCAGGCGCAGGTTGTACTTCTCGACCGTGCGGTCGCGGAAGTCGATGACCTCCCGGAAGTTGTGTCCGGTATCGACATGTAGGAGGGGAAAGGGAACCGGCGCGGGCCAGAACGCTTTCACCGCCAGGTGGAGGAGCAGCGTCGAGTCCTTGCCGCCGGAGAACAGGATCACCGGCCGATCGAACTCGCCCGCGACCTCGCGGAAGATGTGGATCGCCTCGGATTCCAGGCGTCCCAACGTGTCCAGAGCTGTGCCCACGCTCATCCGTGCAACCCGCATTCCGTCTTCGAGGTACCGGCCCAGCGACCGCTGCGCGGGTCCTGGCCCGGCAGCGGCTTCGAGGTGCACGGGGCGCACCCGATGGACAGGTAACCCTCCTGCACCAACGGGTTCTCCAGGATCCCGTGCTCGGCGATGTAGGCGTTGAACCGCTCGTCCGACCACGGCGCGATCGGGTTGACCTTCACCAGCCCGTTGCGGTCGTCCCACTGCACGATCGGTGTGTTGGCCCGGGTGGGCGCGTCCACGCGGCGCACGCCGGTCACCCACGCGTCGTAGTTGGCCAGCGTGCGCTGCAACGGGATGACCTTGCGCAGTTGGCAGCAGCGGTTCGGGTCGGTCCGGTTGAGCAGGCCGAACTGCGCCTCCTGGTCGGCCACCGACTGCTCGGCCGCGGCGTTGACGATCCGCACCTCCGGGTAGACCAGGTCCACCGCGTCGCGGGTGCCGATGGTCTCCGCGAAGTGGTAGCCGGTCTCCAGGAACAGCACGTCCACGTCCGGCTTGACCTTGGTGGCCAGGTCGATCAGCACCGCGTCCTGCATGTTCGACGCGACGATCCAGCTGTCGCCGAACGTGCGGGCGACCCACGCGAGGGCCTCCTCGGCGCCTGCGTCGGCCAGTTCCACCGAGGCGGCCTCGGCGATCACCTTCAGTTCCTCGACCCTGGCGGGTGCGGTCATCGCTGAACCTCCGTGTCATCGGTTCGGCCCCGCGAGCGGGCCTCACGCGGGAGATTTAGACCCACGAACTTGACGGTGAAGACGCGGCGGCACGAGGCGCAGAGCCACGAGTAGCTCGGCTCTTCCTGCGGGCGCAGGTCCTCGTCCCCGCAGTACGGGCAGTAGAAGGGGGTCGCGCGCTCGCTCACTTCAGGTCCGCCTCGTCGGCTCGGGCGACCCACTGGGCGAACCGCTCGTCGTCCTTGCGCTGCGCCACGAAGTTGCGCACGACCCGTTCGACGTACCCGGACAGCTCGTCCGCGGTCACCTTGTGGCCGCGCAGCTTGCGGCCGAACCCGGCGTCCAGGCCCAGGCCGCCGCCCAGGTGCACCTGGAAGCCCTCGACCTGGTTGCCGTCGGCGTCGGTGACGATCTGGCCCTTGAGCCCGATGTCCGCGGTCTGGATGCGGGCGCACGAGTTCGGGCAGCCGTTGATGTGCACCGAGATCGGGGCGGTGACCCCGTCGACGACGTCGGCGAGCCGGGCTTCCAGCGTGGACACCAGGTCCGCCGCGCGGGCCTTGGTCTCCACGATCGCGAGCTTGCAGAACTCGATGCCGGTGCACGCCATGACCCCGCGCCGCCACGGCGACGGCTCGGTCTGGAGCCCGAGCTTGGCCAGGTCCGCCTGGAGCGCCTTGACCTCCGACTCGGGCACGTCCAGCACGACCAACTTCTGCTGCGGCGTCAGCCGGACCCGCGTGGACCCGGCCCGTTCCACGACCTTGGCCACCTCGACCAGCGTGGACCCGGTGACCCGGCCCGCGATCGGGGCCGCGCCGACGTAGCACAGGCCGTCCTTCTGCTTGTGCACGCCGATGTGGTCGCGGGGGATGTCGGGCACCTCGGGCGCGGGGCCGTCGATCAGCTTGCGCTTGAGGTACTCGTCCTCCAGCACCTGGCGGAACTTCTCCGGGCCCCAGTCGGCGACCAGGAACTTGATCCGCGCCCGGTGCCGCAGCCGGCGGTAGCCGTAGTCGCGGAAGACGCTGATCACGCCCTCCCACACGTCCGGCACCTCGTCCAGCGGCACCCACGTGCCCAGCCGCTTGGCGATCATCGGGTTGGTGGACAGGCCGCCGCCGACCCACAGGTCGAAGCCGGGGCCGTGCTCGGGGTGGTCCACGCCGACGAACGCCACGTCGTGGATCTCGTGCGCCACGTCGGGCAGGCCGGAGATCGCGGTCTTGAACTTGCGCGGCAGGTTGGCGAAGCGCGGGTCGCCGATGTAGCGGCGCAGGATCTCGTCGATCGCGGGGCTGCCGTCGACCACCTCGTCCTCGGCGATGCCGGCGACCGGCGAGCCGAGCACGACGCGCGGGCTGTCGCCGCAGGCCTCCATCGTGGTCAGGCCCGCCGCCTCCAGCTTCTGCCAGATGGTGGGGACGTCCTCGATGCGGATCCAGTGGTACTGGACGTTCTGCCGGTCGGTGATGTCGGCGGTGTCGCGCGCGTAGGTCTGGGACAGCTCGCCGATCAGCGCGAGCTGGCCGGTGGTGAGGCGACCGCCGTCGATGCGGACGCGCAGCATGAAGTACTCGTCGTCCAGCTCTTCGGGTTCGAGGGTGGCCGTGCGACCGCCGTCGATGCCGGGCTTGCGCTGGGTGTAGAGGCCGTACCAGCGGAACCGGCCCCGCAGGTCCGCCGGGTCGATCGAGTCGAACCCGCCGCGGGCGTAGATGTTCTCGATCCGAGACCGGACGTTGAGCGGGTTGTCGTCCTTCTTGCTCCGCTCGTTGGGGTTCAGCGGCTCGCGGTAGCCCAGCGCCCACTGCCCCTCACCCCGGCGCTGCTTCGGGCGCGGGGGTGTCGTCGTCGGGGGGACCATCTCGTCCTCCGGGTTTCGGGGCGCTGGTGCGCGTGCGAGTCCCGGTGGTGCTGTGGTGGGGGTCTCGTCAGCGCACCCGGCGCCGACGGGAACATGAGTCGGGCGCGGGCTATGCCGAGCGGCGGCACATCGCGCTGGAGACACGACGGAAGTCCACGTGGCGGCGGACCACCAGGCGCACTCCGTTCGACGTCATGGTTTGCAGCGTGCCACGCGTCCACCCCGTGGTCCACCGCCATCCGCATGGTGGGACGGGGTCCGCCGTCCTGCTAGGTGGGAGGATGGGGCCATGCCCTCCGCTCTGCCGACCGGCGATCCCGCGCCCCCGGACGGCTCACTGCCCGTGACCGCCCTGGCGGGTCTCGGCACCCGACCGTTCGGTCTCTACGTGCACGTGCCGTTCTGCGCGACCCGCTGCGGCTACTGCGACTTCAACACCTACACCGCCGGTGAGCTGGGCACTTCCGCCTCGCCGGAGTCGTGGCTGGAGGGCCTGCGGCGCGAGCTGGACCTGGCCGCCGGCGTGCTGGGCGGCCCGCCGCCGGTGGACACCGTGTTCGTCGGCGGTGGCACACCGTCACTGCTCGGGGCGTCCGGCCTGGCCTCGGTCCTCGCCGCCGTCCGCTCGTCGTTCGGGCTCGCGGGTGATGCGGAAGTCACTACGGAGTCCAACCCCGAGTCGACCTCGCCGGAGTTCTTCGCGGCCATCCGTGACGCTGGTTACACGCGGGTGTCGCTGGGCATGCAGTCGGCGGCCCGGCACGTCCTGGCGGTGCTCGACCGCGGCCACACCCCGGGCCGCCCGGTCGCGGCCGCGCGCGAGGCGCGGGCCGCCGGGTTCGACCACGTGAACCTGGACCTGATCTACGGGACGCCGGGCGAGTCGGTGGACGACCTGAAGGCGTCGCTGGAGGCCGTGGGGTCGGCGGGCGTGGACCACGTGTCGGCGTACGCGCTGATCGTGGAGGAGGGCACGGCCCTGGCCCGGCGGGTGCGACGCGGCGAGCTGCCCATGCCCGACGACGACGTCCTGGCCGACAAGTACGAGCTGATCGACGCCGCGATGACCGCCCGGGGCCTGCGGTGGTACGAGGTGTCGAACTGGGCGGCCTCGGCCGCTTCGGAGTGCCGCCACAACGTCCTGTACTGGCAGGGGGCCGACTGGTGGGGCGCGGGTCCGGGCGCGCACAGCCACGTGGGCGGGGTGCGGTGGTGGAACGTGAAGCACCCGGCGAAGTACGCGGCGCTGCTGGCGTCGGGCACCTCCCCGGCGGCCGGTCGGGAGGTGCTGTCGGAGGAGGACCGGCGGGTCGAGCGGATCCTGCTGGAGCTGCGCCTGGCGTCCGGCTTGCCGGTGGACGTGCTGGACGACGAGGGCCGCGCCGAGGCCGAGACCGCGGTGCGGGACGGGCTGCTCTCGGAGCCGGCGTTCGCGGCCGGCCGGTGCGTGCTGACCGACCGTGGCCGCCTGCTGGCCGACGCGGTGGTCCGCCGGCTCACCTGACGCGGTCGGCTCACGTGAGCGACACGCCCGCCGAGTGGCCGACGACCCGGTAGCCCAGCGGCCCGTAGACCCGGTCCACCTTGTGGTCGGCTTCGGTCTCCAGGAACGGCCGGTGCCCGGCGGCGAACACCCGCTCACTGAGCCGAGCCGTGATCAGTTGCCCGATGCGCCGGCCCCGGAACTGCGCCAACACACCGATCCCGGCCACTTGGGCGAGGCCGTGCTGGGGCGCGGTGGCCAGTCCGGCCCCCGCCGGCACCCCGTCCACCAGCGCCATCAACAGCACGGCCCCTTTGGCCGACATCGACCGCTGCCGCCGGATCGCCGCCTCCCGGACCAACGACCCGACACCGAACGCCGCGTTCTGCACGTCCGTGGCCGCGACCAGGTCGTCGTCGGTGACGGGTTCGACCAACTCGACCCCCGGCACGTCCGGCACACGCAGCTCATCGGGTTCGACGGCCATCACCGGGTACTCGCGCTCAACGGTGAACCCGGCCCTGTCCAGCGCGGCGTCGAGCGCGGGCACCGGCCGCACGTACTCCAGGCGCGGCACGCGGTTCCTCGCGCGGAACAACGCCACCAACTCGGTCACGTCGTCGTCGGTCGGCTCGGCGTCCGCCTCGGGCACGGCGTAGTTCGAATACACGTTGTCCGAGTCGGCGTCGAACCGCACCAGGAACGGCCCGACCCGGGTCGCGTCGTCCCGGACGGCCTCGCGCAGTGCGGACTGGATGTGGCGGAGCACACCTGAAGCTATCGGTGGCGGCCGAACGCACACCACGGAGTTTCCCTACTACCCGTCCGACCTCCGTAAACTTGAGGTGAAGCAGGTCGTCGATGTGGAGGTGACGCGCGTGAACGCGGATGAGCGCCGGTTCGAGGTGCTGCGCGCCATCGTCGCCGACTACGTCTCCAACCAGGAGCCCGTCGGGTCGAAAGCGCTGGTCGAGCGGCACAACCTGGGCGTCTCCAGCGCGACCGTGCGCAACGACATGGCCGCCCTCGAAGAAGACGGGTACATCACCCAGCCGCACACCAGCGCCGGGCGCGTGCCCACGGACAAGGGCTACCGGCTGTTCGTGGACCGGCTCAGCGAGGTCAAACCGCTGTCCTCGCCCGAGCGCCGGGCCATCCGCAGCTTCCTCGACGGCGCCTACGACCTGGACGACGTGCTGCGCCGCAGCGTGCGCCTGCTCGCCCAGCTCACCCGGCAGGTCGCGGTCATCCAGTACCCGACGCTGAGCCGGTCCACCGTGCGGCACCTCGAAGTGCTCGCCATCACACCCGCCCGGCTGATGCTGGTGCTCATCACCGACACCGGCCGCGTGGACCAGCGCAGCGTGGACCTCGGCGACGTCATCACCGAGGAGAACGTCGCCCGCATGCGCACCCTGCTCAACCAGGCGATGGTCGGCAAGCGCCTGGCGGACGCCTCCGCCGAGGTCGCCGAGCTGCCCGACCACGCGCCCGCCGAGCTGCGCGACGCGGTGACGCGGGTGAGCACCGTGCTGATCGAATCGCTGGTCGAGCACCCGGAAGAGCGACTGGTGCTGGGTGGCACCGCGAACCTCACGCGCAACGTGGCAGACTTCCCCGGTTCGCTGCGCCAGGTGCTGGAGGCGCTGGAGGAGCAGGTCGTGGTGCTCAAGCTGCTCGCCGCGGCCCGCGACCCCGGCACGGTCCTGGTGCACATCGGCGAGGAGAACGAGGCGGCCGAGATGCGCAGCACCTCGGTCGTGTCCATCGGCTACGGCAGCCGGGACAAGCTGCTCGGGGGCATGGGAGTGGTGGGTCCGACGCGGATGGACTACCCGGGGACGATGGCGGCCGTGCTCGCGGTCGCCGGGTACGTCGGGGAGATCCTCACCTCAAGCTGAGCCGGGAACACCGAAGGCGCACAAGACGTTTCGCAAGCGAGCGAGCGCGTGATCCAAGCGCGCCCGCAGGAGGACACACGGTGGCGAGGGACTACTACGGCACGCTCGGGGTCTCCAAGAACGCGACACCCGAGGAGATCAAGCGCGCCTACCGCAAGCTCGCGCGCCAGCTGCACCCGGACGTCAACCCCAACGAGGAGGCCCGCTTCAAGGAGGTGACGGCCGCCTACGAGGTGCTGTCGGACCCGAAGAAGCGGCAGGTCGTCGACCTGGGCGGCGACCCGTTGGAGCCGGGCGGCGGCGGTATGCGCGACCCGTTCGCGGGCGCGGGGTTCGGTCTCGGCGACATCATGGACGCGTTCTTCGGCGCGGCCGGCGGCAGCTCGCGCGGACCGCGCAGCCGGGTGCAGCCCGGTTCGGACGCGCTGATCCGGCTGGCCATGACGCTGGAGGAGTGCGCGGCGGGCGCGTCCCGGGAGCTGACCGTGGACACGGCCATCCTGTGCGACGTGTGCACGGGCAGCGGCTGCGCCGAGGGCACGTCCCCGGTGCGCTGCGACACGTGCGGCGGGCGCGGCGAGGTGCAGTCGGTGCAGCGCTCGTTCCTGGGGCAGGTGGTCACGGCGCGGCCGTGCCCGGTGTGCCGCGGGTTCGGCGAGGTCATCCCCGACCCCTGCCGCCAGTGCGCGGGCGAGGGCCGGGTCCGGTCGCGGCGCACGATCTCCGTGCAGATCCCGCCCGGCGTCGCCGAGGGCATGCGGGTGCGGCTCGCGGGCCAGGGCGAGGTCGGCTCGGGCGGCGGCCCGGCCGGTGACCTGTACGTCGAGGTCGAGGAGATCCCGCACGAGGTGTTCGAGCGGGACGGCGTGAACCTGCACTGCTCGGTCCGCATCCCGATGACCACCGCCGCGCTCGGCGCGGTCCTGCCGTTGCAGACCCTGGACGGCGAGGAGGAGCTGGAGATCGAGCCCGGCACCCAGCCCGGCACCGAACTGGTGCTCACCGGTCGGGGCATGCCGCGGCTGCGCTCCAGCGGCCGGGTCGACGGGCGGGGCGACCTGCACGTCCACCTGGAGGTCGTGGTGCCGACCAAGCTCGACGCCCGCCAGACCGAGCTGCTGCGGGAACTGGCCGTGGCGCGCGGCGAGGAGGAGCCGTCGCTGGCCCACAACGGCAAGGGCGGCGGCGGGCTGTTCTCGCGGCTGCGCTCCGGGCGCGGGCACCGGTGACGCTGCCGGTCTTCCTGGTCGCCGCGCTGCCCTCCGGGTCCGAGGCCGTCCTGGACGGTCCGGAGGGCAGGCACGCCGCCACCGTGCGCCGGTTGCGCGCGGGGGAGGAGCTGGTGCTGTCCGACGGGTCCGGCGCGCAGGTGCGGTGCGTGGTCACCGAGGCGTTGAAGGACTCGCTGCGGCTGTCCGTGGTCGAGCGCTGGGTCGTGCCGGAGCCTTCACCTCGGGTCGTCGTCGCCCAGGCGCTGGTCAAGGGCGACCGGGGCGAGCTGGCCGTCGAACTGGCCACCGAGGCGGGCGTGGACGGCGTGGTGCCGTGGAAGGCGTCCCGGTGCGTCACCAAGTGGGACGACGGGCCGCGGGGCGCGAAGGCGTTGGAACGCTGGCGCGCCACCGCGCGGGAGGCCGCGAAGCAGGCCCGGCGGGCCCGCGTGCCGGAGGTCGCCGAGCCCGTCGGCACACCGGGGTTGGTCCGCTTGGTGCAGTCCGCTGCTGTTGCATTGGTTTTGCACGAGTCGGCCACCGGGGGCATCGCCTCCGTGGACCTCCCCCGCGGGGGTGAGGTGCTGCTCGTCGTCGGACCCGAGGGCGGCATAGCTGAAGAAGAGCTGAAGGCGTTGACGCAGGCAGGCGCGCACGTAGTGCGACTGGGCCCTACCGTTCTGCGAGCTTCCACGGCCGCCGCGGTGGCTTTGGGTGCGCTGGGTGTGCTGACCGATCGCTGGCGGTAATGGGCGTTGCGTTCTTCTGGCGAACGCCGGAAATAGGGGTTACCCTCATGGCCTGAGGGGTTGCATTGGTCTAGTCGGATTCGGCCCTTCAGAGCAGACTCGCCGGACACCTCCCCCCTCGGTCCGGCGTCGCCGCGTCGCGGTGGGGCGACCCCCAGGTCCCATCGCGACGCGGCCCTCTTTTTTGTGGAGGGTGTTTCCTTGCGGCGTGTCACCTACGGCACCCACCCGAGCCAGTTCGGTGAATTGTCGTCACCGGCCGGCGGTGATTCGTTCCCCGTTGTCGTCGTCATCCACGGCGGTTTCTGGCACCAGCGCTACGGGCTCGAACTGGGCCGTCCACTGGCCGCCGATCTGGCCGCGCACGGCGTGCGGGCGTTCAACGTCGAGTACCGGCGCGTGGACGGCGGCGGCGGGTGGCCCGCGACCGGCGAGGACGTGCTGGCCGCCATCGACGCCCTGGACGCGGACGTGGTGACGCTGGGCCACTCGGCGGGCGGCCACCTGGCCGTGTGGGCGGCGGCCCGGCACCCGCGCGTGGTCGGCGCCGTCGCCCAGGCCGGCGTCCTGGACTTCCACCAGCACCCGCGGATCACCCGGCGCGCCGCCGAACTGCTGGGCGGCGCCCCCGACGAGGTGCCCGAGCGGTACGCGGACGCCTCGCCCGCGGCCCTGCTGCCCATCGCCAAGCCGATGGTGCTGGTGCACGGCACCGACGACGAGGACGTGCCCGTGGCCCAGAGCGAGGCCTTCGCGGCCTCCAGCGGAGCGGACCTGGTCGTGCTGCCCGGCGTCGGGCACATGGAGCTGATCGACGCCGGCCACCCCGCGTGGGCCGTCTGCCGGGACGCCGCGCTGCGCCTGGCCCGCTAGCCTGCCCGGCATGTCCTCCGACTGCCTGTTCTGCCGGATCGTCAAGGGCGAGATCCCGGCGACCATCGTCCACGAGACCGAGACGACCACGGCGTTCCGCGACATCTCGCCGCAGGCCCCGACGCACGTCGTGCTGGTGCCCAAGCTGCACTCGCCGGACGCGGTCGCCCTGGTCAAGGCGGCCCCGGGCGTCCTGGACGACCTCTTCCGCGCCGCCGGCGAGGTGGCCGAGGCCGAGGGCGTCGCGGACAGCGGCTACCGCCTGCTGTTCAACACGGGCGCGGACGCCGGCCAGACCGTCTTCCACGCCCACCTGCACCTGCTCGGCGGTCGCGAACTGGGCGCGCTCGCCTAGCCCAGGGCCTGCATCAGCGGCGCCCACAGGCGCTCCCGGGCGCCGCTGAACCGTCCGCGCACCATCAGGTCCACCTCGAACCGGGCCGGCATGCCGTGCCCGGTCAGCCACGCCCGCAGCTCCGGGTCGCCGGCGTCCACCCGCGCCGGCCCGTCGGCCACGTCGCTGATCAGGGCCTTCGCCTCGGCGAGCGACCCGGCGACGATCGGGCCGAGCATCAGGCGGTTGGTGTTGCGCCAGGACGCGGCGAACCCGTCCGGCGACACCCGGACCTCCCGCGCGAAGTCGAAGTACCGCTCCCACATCGCCGACCGGTCCGCCCCGAACACGGCCGCGTCCAGCTCCACGACCTCCTCCCGGTCGTCGTCGGCCAGCGGTCGGCTGACGCCGGCGGCGGCCACGTCCAGGGTCCCGAAGTGGCCCCCCACCACGCCCACCGACCGGAAGCCGAGCCGCTCGTAGAGCGGCTTGCCGAACCGGGTCGCGTACAGCGACGCCACCGGCGTCCCGGCGTGCTCCAGCGCGTGCTCGACCAGCCGCCGCCCCAGCCCGCGCCGGCCGTGCGACGACGCCACGAGCACCATGCTCACCGCCGCGTGCTCGTCACCGAACCGGGTGATGATCGTCGTGGCGACCAGGCGGGGGCCGTCGAACAGGCCGAAACCGGTGCCGACCCGCAGCAGGAAGCGCCACTTCGCCTCCTCCGGGGGCCAGTCGCGGTCGGCGGCGAGCTGCAGGCAGGCGGGCACGTCGGCCGGGGTCAGGGTGCGCAGGACGGTCACACCGACGAGTACACCGGGGCCGTCCACCGGTTTCTTACTCCGGTGCGGACTGTCGGTGCCGGCGGCTAGCATCGAGGGGCAGTAGGTCAAGTACACCGAGTTCGGCGCGAACGCGCAGGAAGCAGGCCCGAGGCCACGTGGCCGACACCGCAGACACCACGCCGCAGCCAGGCGCCGCGGCTGACGCCCAGTCCAAGTTCGCCGTGCCCGACGGCGCGGTGCTCGCCCTGCTCGGGTCGCGCGACGAGAACCTCCGGCTCGCCGAGGACCTGCTCGACGCCGACGTCCACGTGCGCGGCAACGAGATCACCCTCTCCGGCAAGCCGGCCGACGTGGCGTTCGCGGAGCGGGTGTTCTCCGAGCTGGTGACGCTGGCCAACCGGGGCCAGGAGGTCGGCCCGGACACGGTCCGCCGCACGGTGGCGATGCTGTCCGCGGGCACCGGCGAGTCGCCCGCCGAGGTGCTGAGCCTGGACATCATCTCCCGCCGCGGTCGCACGATCCGCCCGAAGACGCTGAACCAGAAGCACTACGTCGACGCGATCGACCGGAACACGGTCGTGTTCGGCATCGGCCCGGCGGGCACCGGCAAGACGTACCTGGCGATGGCGAAGGCCGTGCAGGCGCTGCAGGCCAAGCAGGTCAACCGCATCATCCTGACCCGGCCGGCGGTCGAGGCGGGCGAGCGGCTGGGCTACCTGCCGGGCACGCTGTACGAGAAGATCGACCCGTACCTGCGCCCCCTGTACGACGCGCTGCACGACATGGTCGACCCGGAGTCCATCCCGCGCCTGACCCAGGCGGGGACGATCGAGGTCGCGCCCCTGGCCTACATGCGCGGTCGCACGCTCAATGACGCGTTCATCATCCTGGACGAGGCGCAGAACACCACGCCCGAGCAGATGAAGATGTTCCTCACCCGGCTGGGCTTCGGGTCCAAGATCGTGGTGACCGGTGACATCACCCAGGTGGACCTGCCCGGTGGGCAGCGGTCCGGGCTCAAGGTCGTCAAGGACATCCTCGAAGGTGTCGAGGACGTCCACTTCTCGGTCCTGACCAGCAACGACGTCGTCCGCCACCGGCTGGTCGCCGACATCGTGGACGCCTACGAGAAGTGGCAGGTCGAGCAGGACGAACGCGACCTCGGCCAGGACCGGCAGAGCCACGCCGGACCCGGTGCGCGGTCCCGGGGGCACCGGCGGGGACGATAGGCGCCGTGAGCATCGAGATCGCGAACGAGTCGGGCGTGACCGTGGACGAGCCGTCCATCGTCGCCGCCGCCCGATTCGCGCTGGACCGGATGGGTGTCAGCCCGCTGGCGGAGCTGTCCGTCCTGCTGGTGGAGCTGGACGTGATGGCCGACCTGCACCAGCGCTGGATGGACCTGCCCGGTCCCACCGACGTCATGGCCTTCCCGATGGACGAGCTGGACTCGGCCCGCCGCCCCGACGCGACGGGCCTGGGTCCCGCGCTGCTCGGGGACATCGTGCTGTGCCCGGAGTTCGCCAAGGACCAGGCCAAGAAGGCGGGGCACAGCCTGCTGGACGAGCTGCACCTGCTGACCGTCCACGGCGTGCTGCACCTGCTGGGCTACGACCACGCCGAGCCCGCGGAGGAGCGCGAGATGTTCACCCTCCAGAACCGCATCCTGGGCGACTTCCGCACGGCCACCGCCGAGGCCGAGCGCAAGTCCGCGCAGCGCGAGGCGGACTCCAAGCTCCTCGGGGCGGTGGGCCTGGAGGACTCGGACAGGCCCGACCCGGACGCCTGACGCGGGGGCCGTGGTGATCGGGGACTCCACCAGCCTCATCGTCCTGGCCGTGGCGCTGGTGCTGGCGGCGGGCGCGTTCGCGGGTGCGGACGCGGCGCTGGGCACGGTGTCGCGGGCGCGCGTCGAGGCGTTGCAGCGGCAGGGCCGGGCGGGCGCGCGGCAGTTGATCCAGGTGCTGGCCGACCGGCCGCGGCACGTCAACCTGCTGCTGTTGCTGCGGCTGGGCTGCGAGCTGTCGGCGACCGTGCTGGTCACGGTCGTGTGCCTGCGGCTGGTCGACACCGGCTGGGTGGCCGTGCTGGTCGCCGGGCTAAGCATGCTGGTCGTGTCGTACGTGCTGGTCGGCGTCGGCCCGCGGACCCTGGGCCGGCAGCACCCGTACGCGGTGAGCCTCATCGCGGCGGCGCCGATCCGGGTGCTCGGGCGGGTGCTGGGGCCGTTGTCGCGGCTGCTGATCCTGGTCGGCAACGCGATCACGCCGGGCAAGGGCTTCCGCGAGGGGCCGTTCTCCTCCGAGGTCGAGCTGCGCGAGCTGGTCGACATGGCGCAGGAGCGCGGCGTCGTGGACGAGGGCGAGCGCGAGATGATCCACTCGGTGTTCGAGCTGGGTGACACCATCGCGCGCGAGGTGATGGTGCCGCGCACGGAGATCGTGTGGATCGAGCAGGCGAAGTCGGTGCGGCAGGCGTTGGCGCTGTCGTTGCGGACGGGGTACACGCGGGTGCCGGTGATCGGCGAGAGCGTGGACGACATCGTCGGCGTGGTCAACCTGAAGGACCTGGTGCGGCGGACGTTGGCCGAGCAGCCGAACGGCACGGTCGTGGCGGACGTGATGAAGCCGGCGTCGTTCATCCCGGACTCGAAGCCGATCGCGGACCTGCTGCGGGAGATGCAGCTCTCGCGCAACCACCTGGCGATCGTGGTGGACGAGTACGGCGGCACGGCGGGCCTGCTGACGATCGAGGACATCCTGGAGGAGATCGTCGGCGAGATCACCGACGAGTCCGACACCGACGACCGGCCGCCGGTGGAGCACCTGACCGACGGGTCGGTGCGGGTGAGCGCGCGGCTGCCGGTGGACGACCTGGACGCGCTGTTCGGCACCGAGCTGGACGACCACGAGGTGGAGACCGTGGGCGGGCTGCTGGCGCAGCGCCTGGGCCGGGTGCCGCTGCCCGGCACGGAGGCGGAGATCGCGGGCCTGCGGATGCGGGCCGAGGGCGGCAAGGACGAACGCGGGCGGATGCGCATCACGACGGTGCTGGTCCGCCAGGTGGCAGGCGCTGACGACGACGAGGGGACCCCAGGTGAGTGAGCTAGACCCCGAGGACCAGAAGATCATCACCCTGGCGAGGTCCGCCCGCGCCCGCACGGGTGCTTCGGAGGGGGCCGCGGTCCGCGACACCGACGGCCGCACCTACGCCGCGACGACGGTGGCCCTGCCGTCCCTGCGGCTCACGGCGTTGCAGGCGGCGGTGGCGGCGGCGGTGTCCAGCGGCGCCGAGGGCTTGGAGGCGGCGGCCGTGGTGACGGCGTCGGACGCGGTGGACGAGGCTTCGGTGGCGGCCGTCCGCGACCTGACCGCGTCGGCCCCGGTCCTGCGCGCGGACGCGTCCGGTGCCCTGGTGGAGACAGTCTGACGGTGACCAACTACGTCACGGTGTGCCGCGGCTGCTGCTGCGGCACCACCAAGAAGCACCCCGACTACGACCACGAGGCGCAGCTGGAGCGGTTGCGCGCGGTGGCGGCCCAGTCGGGCGGCACGGTCCGCCTGCGCACCGCCGACTGCCTGGACGCGTGCGAGAACTCGAACGTGATCGTCGTGAAGCCGGCGGGCGCGAAGCCGGTGTGGCTGGGCTTCGTCCTGCACGACGCGATCATGGACGACCTGGAGAAGTGGCTCCGCGACGGCGGCCCGCTGCCCGAGGTGCTGGAACTCAACCGCATCACACCGCCGAAGGCGTAGTGGCCCAGGGGTGGTCCGGCGGGTTTCCCGGGCACAGGGACAATGGAGGGATGGATGGTTACCGCTCCGGGTTCGCGTGCTTCGTCGGCCGGCCCAACGCAGGCAAGTCGACGCTGACCAACGCGCTGGTGGGGACCAAGGTCGCGATCACCTCCAGCAAACCCCAGACGACCAGGCACACCATCCGGGGCATCGTGCACCGCGAGGACGGCCAGCTCGTGCTGGTCGACACCCCCGGCCTGCACCGCCCCCGGACGCTGCTCGGCCAGCGCCTGAACGACCTCGTCCGCGAGACCTGGTCCGAGGTGGACGTCGTCGGGTTCTGCGTCCCGGCCGACCAGAAGGTGGGGCCCGGCGACAAGTTCATCGCCGCGGAACTGCAGAAGATCGCCAAGCGGACCCCGGTCATCGGGATCGTCACCAAGACCGACCTGGTCAGCCAGCAACAGGTCGCCGAGCAGCTCCTCGCGCTGCAGAACGTGATGGAGTTCGCCGACCTCATCCCGGTCTCCGCCCAGGACGGCTACCAGGTCGACACGCTCTCCGACCTGCTGGTCGGCAAGCTGCCCGAGGGTCCGCCGCTCTACCCGGACGGCGAGCTGACCGACGAGCCCGAGCAGACGCTGGTCGCCGAGCTGATCCGCGAGGCCGCGCTGGAGGGCGTGCGGGACGAGCTGCCGCACTCCATCGCCGTCGTGGTGGAGGAGATGCTGCCCCGCGAGGGGCGGGACGACCTGGTGGACATCCACGCCAACGTGTTCGTCGAGCGCCCCAGCCAGAAGGCGATCATCCTGGGCCACCGGGGCGAGCGCCTGAAGCAGGTCGGCATCACCTCGCGCCGGCACATCGAGAAGCTGCTGGGCACCCGCGTCTACCTGGACCTGCACATCAAGATCGCCAAGGACTGGCAGCGCGACCCGAAGCAGCTCCGTAGACTCGGGTTCTGATGGCCAACCTGTACCGGGACACGGGCGTGGTCCTCCGGGTGCAGAAGCTCGGCGAGGCGGACCGGATCATCACCCTGCTCACCCAGAAGCACGGCAAGGTGCGCGCGGTCGCCAAGGGCGTGCGGCGGACGTCGTCGCGGTTCGGGGCGCGGCTGGAGCCCTTCGGCCACGTGGACGTGCAGTTCTACCCGGGCCGGTCGCTGGACGTGGTGACCCAGGTGCAGACCCTCGACGCCTTCCACGTGGACCTGGTGGACGACTACCAGCGGTACACGGCGGCGTGCGCGGTGCTGGAGACCGCCGACCGGCTCACCGCCGAGGAGGGCGAACCGGTCCTGCGGCTGTACCTGCTGGTCACCGGCGCCCTCCGGGCACTGGCGGCCAAGGAGCGCGACCCGTCGCTGATCCTGGACGCGTTCCTCATGCGGGCGATGGCGTTCGCAGGTTGGGCACCGGCCGTGCACGAGTGCGCCCGCTGCGGCGACCCCGGCCCGCACCGCGCGTTCAACGTGCACGCCGGCGGGCTGGTGTGCCACAACTGCCGCCCGCCGGGCAGCGCCCAACCCAACCAGGACACCCTCCGCTTGCTCGGCGCGCTGCTGCACGGCGAGTGGGACGTCGTGGACGGCATCCCGCACGGGCCGCGCCGCGAGGCCAGCGGCCTGGTCGCCGCGCACCTCCAGTGGCACCTGGAGCGGCAGTTGCGCTCGCTGCCGTTGGTCGAGCGCAAGGCCCCGCTGGCGGACGGATAGCCTGCCGCAGTCCCCACCCAGACCCCGAGAGGACCCTCCATGCTCCGCCGACGGCGGGTCGAACGCGTCCAGCGCGTTCCCAAGCCACCGGAACCGCACCCCTCCGGCGCCACGCCGCCCGCGATCCCGGCCGAGTTCGTGCCCCAGCACATCGCGATCGTCATGGACGGCAACGGGCGGTGGGCCAACCAGCGCGGGCTGTCCCGCATCGAGGGGCACAAGCGCGGCGAGGCCGTCGTGGTCGAGGCCGCCAAGGGCGCCATCGAGATGGGCGTGAAGTGGCTGTCGCTGTACGCGTTCTCCACGGAGAACTGGCGGCGCAGCCCCGAGGAGGTCCGCTTCCTCATGGGCTTCAGCCGCGACGTCATCCACCACCGCACCGACGAGCTGGACGAGCTCGGCGTCCGGGTGCGCTGGGCGGGCCGCCGGCCGCGGCTGTGGCGCAGCGTCATCAAGGAGCTGGAGGTCGCCGAGGAGCGCACGAAGGACAACGACGTGCTCAACCTCGCGATGTGCATCAACTACGGCGGCCGGGCCGAGATCGGCGACGCGGCCCGCGAGATCGCGCGGCTCGCGGCGGCCGGCGAGATCAACCCGGAGAAGGTGGACGAGCGGACCATCAACCGGTTCCTGTACCAGCCGGAGATGCCGGACGTGGACCTGTTCATCCGGCCGTCGGGCGAGCAGCGCACGTCGAACTTCCTGCTGTGGCAGTCGGCGTACGCGGAGCTGGTGTTCCAGGACATCCTGTGGCCCGATTTCGACCGCCGGGACATGTGGAACGCGTGCGAGGCGTTCGCCCGGCGCGACCGCCGCTTCGGCGGCGCGGTGGACAAGCCCGAAGAGGAGACCCCGTGACTTCCGAAGACACCGCGGACGCCGCTGTCACCGGTGAGCTGCTCACGAGCGCCCGCGAGGCGCTGGAGCTGTTCCACGAGGTGCACGTGGACGACGACGGCGCGCTGAGCTTCCGGCACGGCGACGTGCCGTGCGCGGTGCAGGCGATGCGGCTGGCCGAGGGCCTGACCGTGCTCAGCCTGACCTGCGTCGTCGCGTGGGACCTGCCCGAGAACCGCGACCTGGCCGTGTCGGCCGCCGAACGGGCCGGTCAGGGCCTGTTCGGCACGCTCGGCGTGGTGCACACCGAGCGCGGGATGGACGTGACCCTGCGGTACGCGTTCCCCGCGGAAGGACTCAAACCCGAACCGCTGAGCACCCTGCTCATGCTGGTCGTGTCGACGGCGTCCCAGCTGCGCGCGGAGCTGCTGGCGAGCGCGGAGGGCGGTGCCTGATGGGCGGCGTGATGGTGTACGAGCCGGACGACGATTCCGAGGTCGAGGGTCTGCCCTGGGCGATCACGTTCGAGGCGTCCGCGGGCGAGGAGTGGGCGTCGTTCGTGTGCGGCCCCTACGAGCGGGACGAGGCCGTTGCGCTGGCCGAGGAGGTCGTCGGCGAGGGTATCGGCGTGTCGGCCGTGGTCGAGCCGCTGCTGCCGGTGCGGTCGGCGATGGACGTGCTCTCGACCATCGCCGAGCTCCGGGAGGATGTCGAAAACCCGACGTAGGTGGGGTTCGGCGGCGCGGGGTGTTCCTGGCATCATCTCGAAAGTGACAATCACTGGCGAGATCCGGGGATCGCGCCCGCGCCGCACCCCGCCGAAGCTGCGCGTCACCTCGCTTGAGGTGCTCTGCGTGGTGCTCGTGGTGGCCCTGGTGTTCCAGGACTGGCTGGTGTCCGCTTTGGACGCGCCGGTCCTGCGCACCGCCTCCACGGTGTTCGTCGCGGTGTGCGTGCAGGCCCTGCCGTTCCTCGTGCTCGGCGTGCTCATCAGCGGCGCGATCGCGGCTTTCGTGCCCGCGTCGGCCCTGCGGCGGCTGCTGCCGCGCAAGACCGCGCTGGCCGTGCCGGTCGCCGGTGTGGCGGGCGTGGCGCTGCCGGGTTGCGAGTGCGCGTCGGTGCCGGTCGCGCGCCGGTTGATGCAGCAGGGCGTGGCCCCGGCGGTCGCCCTGTCGTTCCTGCTCGCGGCCCCGGCGGTGAACCCGATCGTGCTGGTCTCGACGGCCGTGGCGTTCCGCGACGCGCCGTTGATGGTGCCCGCCCGGTTCCTGGGCTCGCTGCTGACGGCCGTGGTCATGGGGTGGCTGTGGGTGCGCTTCGGCAAGGCCGAGTGGATCGCGGAACGCGCGCTGCGGCGGTTGCCGGACCGCGACGGCACGTCCCGCTGGGTGGTCTTCGCCGAGACCGCGCGGCACGACCTGGTCGAGGCCGGCGGGTTCCTGGTGCTCGGCGGCGTGTTCGCGGCGGCGTTCAACGTGCTGGTGCCGTCGGAGTGGATGGAGACGCTGGGCGCGCAGATCGTGCTCGGCGTGCTGGTGATGGCGTTGCTGGCCGTGGTGCTGGCGCTGTGCAGCGAGGCGGACGCGTTCGTCGCGGTGTCGATGTCGGCGTTGCCGCTGCTGCCGAGGTTGGTCTTCCTGGTCGTCGGGCCGGCGGTGGACGTGAAGCTCATCGCGTTGCAGGCGGGCACGTTCGGCCGGGGTTTCGCGGCGCGGTTCGCGCCGGTGACGTTCGTGGTGGCGATCGCCAGCGCGTTGGCGGCGGGAGCGGTGTTCCTATGAGGCGGGAAACGCAGAACATCCTGTTGGTGCTGCTGGGCGGGGCGCTCCTGAAGCTCGCTCTGAGCGGCACCTACCTGCGGTACGTCAAGGAGTCGCTGCAGCCGTGGCTGATCGGCACGGGCGCGGTCATGATCCTGCTCGCGGTGGTGTCCATCGCCCGTGACCTGCGCGGGGGCCGGGATGGGGCGGAGCACGAGTCCCACGGCCACGAGGGGCATGAGCACGGCTCGTCCCGCAGCCCGTGGATGCTCCTCCTGCCGGTGCTGGCGGTCTTCCTGATCAGCCCACCCGCGCTGGGCGCGGACACGGTGAACCGCTCGGACCGCAACGCCGCGCAGGAGTCGAAGGCGAGCAACGGCTTCGCGCCCCTGCCGTCGGACGAGGTCGTGCCCCTGACCATCGGCGAGTTCGTCACCCGCACGGCCTGGGACGACTCGGGGTCGCTCAACGACCGGACCGTGCGCCTGACCGGGTTCGTCGTGCGGAAGGGAAGCAACGTCTACCTGGCGCGGCTGACCATCTCGTGCTGTGCGGCGGACGCCGCCCCGGTGAAGGCGTTGATGGTCGGGCAGGACTTCTCCGGGCTGCCGGACGACCAGTGGATCGAGGCGACCGGTCGCGTGGTGGCGGGTTCGGCGACCAAGGACAACGCCTACGTGCCGACCCTCACGGTCAGCGCGGTCCAGCCCATCACGCCCCCGGAGGACACCTACGAGGGCTAGCGCTTGGTGGAGCAGTCCGCGCAGGTGCCGAAGATCTCGACCGTGTGGCTGACCTCGGAGAAGCCGTTCTCCGCGGCCACCCGGTCGGCCCACTTCTCCACCGCCGGGCCCTCCACCTCGACCGTCCGGCCGCACGAGCGGCACACCAGGTGATGGTGGTGGTGGGCCGAGCAGCGGCGGTAGATGGCCTCGCCCGAGTCGGTGCGCAGGACGTCCACCTCGCCGGCGTCGGCCAGCGACTGCAGCGTCCGGTAGACGGTGGTCAGGCCGATGCCCTCGCCGCGCTTGCGCAGTTCCTCGTGCAGCTCCTGGGCCGAGCGGAACTCTGCCAGCGAGTCGAGCAGCTTGGACACCGCGGTCCGCTGCTTGGTGGACCGCAACCCCGGCACGTTCGTGTTGGGGCGCTCGCTCGTCGTCACAGTTCCTCCGTCCCGAGTCCTCCTGAGTTGATACCACGCGGCCCTTCGTCGACATGGGCCACGGCGTCCACGACGATGTGCGCCAGGTGCTCGTCGACCAACCGGTAGACGACCTCGCGGCCGTGGCGCTCCCCGTGGACCACCCCGGCGGCCTTCAGCACCCGCAGGTGCTGGCTGATCAGCGGCTGGGCGACGCCGAGGGCCTCGACCAGTTCGTGCACGCACCGGTCCGCCTCGCGCAGTTGCAGCACGATCGCGATGCGCACCGGGGCGGCCAGCGCGCGCAGCAGGTCACCGGCGGCGGACAGGGTGTGCGCGGGCTTGTTCGGGACCGGTTGCGCCGCGCCGCGCGTGGGGGAGTGCACGTGCTCGCTCCGCACTTCGACCGTCACGGCGCCTCCCACGTGGTATGGATTTTCACCACCAATACTACGGTCAGTGCACCGACAGGGTGACGAGCACGAGCACCGCGAGCACCAGGACGCGCAGCACGCGGGCGCTGGGCTCCAGGTAGCGCCAGGTCACCGCCAGCAACGCCGCCACGCCGACCACGAGCACCCCGAGCAGCGCCGCGCCCACCGGCCCGCGCACCCACACACCGGCCCCGAACAGGGCCAGGACCAGCAGGAACACCGCCGGCGCGGGCACCTTCGCCAACGGGCCGCGACCGGGGATCAGGGTCCGCTTGAAATCCGCCACCGTGGCATCCTTGCACCGTGTTGCTCGTGTGCAGGTTCACCGTCCCCGAAACCGACGTGCCGGCGTTCACCCAGCGCGCCACCAGGGCCCTGGAGCTGCTCACCGCGCAGCCGGGCTGCCGGGGCGGGCAGGTGGGTCGGGCGCTGGACGTGCCGGACCTGTTCGTGCTGACCGTCGCGTTCGACTCGGTCGTGGCCTACCGGCGGTCGCTGTCGCCGTTCGAGGTGCGCGAGCACGTCGTGCCGTTGCTGTCCGAGGCGGTCGCCGAACCGGCCGCGTTCGAGCCCCTGCTCGTCGCCGAGGACGGGTCCGTCGAGGTCAGGACCAGCCTGCTGGCCTCGGACGCGGGGACGGTCAGGCTGGGAGAGGCGGCGGGGCCGGCGGCGCCGCGCTAGCCAGCTCGTGCAGCCGGTCCACCCGGTCGGGCGGCTGGTGGGCGTCGAGCAGCTCCAACGCCTTGGTCGCCTGCTCGGCGGCCTCGGCGCGCCAGCCCATCGCCGCGTAGTCCTCGGCCAGCTCCTCGTGGAACCAGCCGTCCGGCGGGCTGACGGCGATGGCGTGCCCCATCAGTTCGGCGGCCTCGGCGGGGCGGCCCAGCGCGCGCAGCGTCTTGGCCACGGCGTACCGGGCGATCTCGATCTCGTGCACCTCGTCGGAGGTCTCCTCGCGCGCCGCCAGGGCGACCCGGAACGCCTCCAGCGCCTCCTCGAACCGGCCCGCCTCGTAGTGCGCCCAGCCCAGGTTGTTCAGCAGCGGACCCACCCAGTAGCGGGCCTGCGGGTCGTCGGAGGCCGACGCGACCTCCACGCCCCGCGCGGTCCACTCCTCGACGTTGTCCACCAGGGCCGCCATGTGCGCCGCGTCGGCGGCCAGGAACGCCTCGCCCAGGTGCGAGGCCAGCACGAACGCCGCCACGAACAGCGGCAGCGCCTCCTCCGGCGCGCCCGCCGAGCGCAGCAGCCGGCCGCGTTCGAGGAACACCCGCACCCGGCCCGCCGAGTCCGGCGGGGCCAGCGCCTCCGCCTCGGCCAGCAGTTGCTGTCCGGCCGCGGTGTCGCCGCGCAGGCCCTCGACCCGCGCGAGCTGGGTCAGCACCTCGGCCCGCTCCGGGTCGGCCACCGGCTCCGCCAGGCGGGCGCGCAACCGCGCCTCGGTGCCCGGCAGGTCGGCGAAGTCCCACATCACGCGCAACTCGTCCGCCACCCGCGCAGCGTAGGCACAGGTGGGGCCCGGTCGCCCGATGGAGCGCGCGGGCCGGGGACTAGGCTGGCAAGCCCCGATTGTCCCGCCCCTTCGATGGAGTGTCCGTGGCAGCCGATCGCATCGAGACCGTCGTCAGCCTGTGCAAGCGCCGCGGGTTCGTGTACCCGTGCGGCGAGATCTACGGCGGCACCAGGTCGGCATGGGACTACGGCCCGCTGGGCGTGGAGCTCAAGGACAACATCAAGCGGCAGTGGTGGAACACCGTCGTGCGGGGCCGCGAGGATGTCGTGGGCCTGGACTCGTCGGTGATCCTGCCGCGCGAGGTGTGGGTGGCGTCCGGGCACGTCGAGGCGTTCGTGGACCCGCTGATCGAGTGCAACTCGTGCCACAAGCGGTTCCGCCAGGACACCCTGGTCGAGGAGTACGCCGAGCGCACCGGCAAGGAGGTCGCCGAGGGCGACGTCTCCGACGTGCCGTGCCCGAACTGCGGCACCCGCGGCCAGTACACCGAGCCGAAGATGTTCAACGGCCTGCTCAAGACCCACCTCGGCCCGGTGGAGACCGAGGAGGGCCTGCACTACCTGCGCCCGGAGACCGCGCAGGGCATCTTCACCAACTTCCTCAACGTGCAGACCACGTCCCGGCGCAAGCCGCCGTTCGGCATCGGCCAGATCGGCAAGAGCTTCCGCAACGAGATCACGCCGGGCAACTTCATCTTCCGCACGCGCGAGTTCGAGCAGATGGAGATGGAGTTCTTCGTCGAGCCGGGCACCGACGAGGAATGGCACCAGTACTGGATCGACGAGCGCACCCGCTGGTACACCGACCTGGGCATCTCCAAGGAGAACCTGCGGCACTACGAGCACCCGGCGGAGAAGCTGTCGCACTACTCGAAGCGCACGGTGGACATCGAGTACCGCTTCCGGTTCGGCGGCCAGGAGTGGGGCGAGCTGGAAGGCATCGCGAACCGCACCGACTACGACCTGTCCACCCACTCGAACCACTCGGGCGTGGACCTGTCCTACTTCGACCAGGCGACCAACTCCCGCTACCGGCCGTTCGTGATCGAGCCGGCGGCGGGTGTGGGCCGGCCGATGATGGCGTTCCTGCTGGAGGCCTACACCGAGGACGAGGCCCCCAACGCCAAGGGCGGCGTGGACAAGCGGGTGGTCCTGCGCCTGGACCGCCGCCTGGCCCCGGTGAAGGCGGCGGTGCTGCCGCTGTCGCGCAACGCCGAGCTGTCCCCGAAGGCGAAGGACCTGGCGCAGGCGCTGCGCAGGCACTGGAACGTGGAGTTCGACGACGCCGGCGCGATCGGGCGGCGTTACCGGCGGCAGGACGAGATCGGGACGCCGTTCTGCGTGACGGTCGACTTCGACACCCTGACCGACCACGCGGTGACCGTGCGGGAACGGGACACGATGTCGCAGGAACGGGTGTCGATGGACCAGTTGGAGTCCTACCTGGCGGCCCGCCTGATCGGCTGCTGACCGGCCGCTACCGCTGGGCGCGCCGGGTCGCGCCCAGCGGCGTCCAGACGAACCGGTCGGCGACCGTGCCGCCGCCGTGACGTGCCGCGAGCAGGGCGGGTTCCGGCAGGCGCGGTTCGCCGTCCGGGCCCCACTCGTTCCACAGGTGGAAGACCATCGGGCGGGCGGCGTCCGCGGCGGCGTAGGCCGGCGTCTTCGGGCAGGCCGGGGTTCGAGCCGCCGCCGAACCGAGCTAGGCGGTGGCGCGGTATTCGGATGGGCTGATGCCGCGCACCCGTTTGAACGCCGTACTCAGCGCGAAAGCGGTGCTGTAGCCGACCTGTCGTGCCACCGACGCCACGGTTGCCGACGGTTCGCGCAACAGGTCGGCCGCCAAGGTGAGCCGCCAGTCGGTCAGATAGGACATCGGCGGCTCGCCGACCAGTTCCGTGAACCGCCGCGCCAACGCCGCCCGCGACACCCCGGCCGCCCGCGCCAACGACTCCACGGTCCACTGCCGCGCCGGGTCGGCGTGCAGCAAGCGCAGCGCACGGCCCACCACCGGGTCGGAGTGGGCGCGGTACCAACCGGGTGTGTCGGCCTCCGGGCGGCACAGCCAGGCGCGCAGCACCGAGATCAGGAGCAGGTCCAGCAGGCGGTCCAGGACGGCTTCCTGGCCCGGCTCGTCGCGGGCCACCTCCGCGCACAGCAGCGGCACCAGCGGCAGGTCCGTCGGCGGCACCACGAGCAGCGGCGGCAGGATGGACAGCAGGCGACGGCTGACCTCGCCGTCCAGCTGGTAGGTGCCCGACAGCAGCACGACCGACCCGTCCGGGTTGCCGCCCCACGTCCGCACGCCCAGGTTCCACTGCTCGCACAGCCGCGCGCCGTCGGGCGTGGTGCTGATCTCGCCCGGGTGGATCACCGCCTGCGGCGGCGTGCCCGGGTCACCGGCCAGCGTGTACGGGTCCGGTCCGCGCATCACCGCCACGTCGCCCTCGCGGAACGGCACCGGCTCGCCGCCGTCGGGCAGCACGTACCCCGAGCCGCGCACGAAGGCGACCACGGACAGCGGCGCGCGGTCCTCGATGCGCAGGCACCACGGCGGGTCCAGCACGGTGCGCAGGATGAACGCCCCGCGCGCGCGAGGGCCGTCCAGGAGTCCGGCTAGTGCGTCCACCCGCCCAGCGTAGACGGACGGACATGGATCCGAGCCGATAAGCGATGGAAAGTCTCACCCACGTCCACTTGACTGTCGTTCATGTTCACCTTGACGATCATCGCGGCCGTGGGCTGCGGGCTCATGGCAGGCGTGTTCTTCGCGTTCTCGGCGATGGTCATGCCCGGTCTGCGCCGCGCCGCCCCGGCCGAGGGGCTCGCGGCGATGCGGGCGATCAACGTCGCCGTCCTCAACCCCGTGTTCCTCACCGCGTTCCTCGGCACGGCGGCGGTCTCGGTCGCGGCGGCGTTCGGCGGCACGGTGGCCGGCTGGGTGGGCGCGGCCCTCTACGTGCTCGGCGGCATCGTGCTCACCGCCGCTTACCACGTGCCGCGCAACAACGCGCTCGAACAACACGGCACGACGGAGTATTGGGCGCGATACCTCCGGGAATGGGTGCCGGCGAACCACGTCCGCGCGATCACCTGCCTGGGTGCCGCCGTCGCGTTCACCATCGCCGCCGTACAGCTCTAGTGGTCGTCACGCTGAGTAGTTTTCATATTTGCGAATGACCTGCGTCACGGTCATAAGAGTGAATGTCCTGCTCTAGCTGACGAAGCCCCACCGCCATTAACGCGCATGTCACCCCGCGCTGTGAAACTGGAGGCAGCGACTCATCGGGGGGTGTCATGAAGCGTGTCGCGGTCTTCGCCGCACTGCTGGCGCTCCTCGCCGTCTTCACCCCGTCGCCGACCGGCCCGGTCCACCACGTCGTGGCCGGGCTCCAACCCGTCACGGCCCTGCCCGCCCCGTCCGAGGAGGACCCCAACCGCGAGTGCCGGTCGGCTCCCGAGCCCCGCACCTGCGCGTCCTCCGGCCACCGGCACGGCGCCGCGCAGCGCCCGAACCCGCCGGACCGCGTGCCCACCGGTCGCACGCCCGGCCACGCCGCCCGTCCGGCGCCGCGCGCCGACGCGCCCGACCACCTGCACACCCGGCTGACACCGCCGGTCCTCCAGGTGTTCCGGAACTGATCCCACCGCTTCCCAGCGCTCACACAACCGCATCCCAAGCCACTACTGACCTGTGAGGATTCCCGTGGAATTCCGTCACCTAGTTCAGCACGCCCGGACGCATGCGCGGCGGCGGTCCCCGGAAACGGGGCGCAGGCTCGCGGCCGGCCAATCACCGACCGCTTTGTTCATCACCTGCGCGGATTCGCGCATCGTCCCGTCCGCCATCACCGGGGCCGAACCGGGCAGCCTGTTCGAGCTGCGCACGGCGGGCAACGTCATCCCCGCCTTCGACCCGCGCGCCGCGTCCGCGGAGATGGCCACCGTCGAATTCGCCGTGGTGCAACTCGGCGTTTCCGAAATCGTCGTGTGCGGCCACTCGCACTGCGGCGCGGTCGACGCGCTGCACGGCGACCGGCAGGCCCTGACCCACCTGCCCAGCATGGTGCGCTGGCTCGCCGCGCACGCCCCGTTCCGCACGGAACGGCCCACGCCGGGCCTGCGCGAGGAGGGCCGCCGCCACGTGCTGGCCCAACTGCGCAACCTGGAGGACTACCCGTTCGTGCGGGACCGGGTCGTCGCCGGCGACCTGCGCACGCACGGCTGGTTCTACGACATCGAGACGGGCGAGGTCTCGGCGTGCGGCGCCGACGGCCTCCTGCCGCTCCAGGAGCACGTGACGTGATGATCATGCACACGAACCGGCGCACGTCCTCCTACTGGCCCGACGTCGGCGCTTCGCTGGTCGTCTTCCTCGTGGCGCTGCCGCTGTGCGTCGGCGTCGCCGTGGCCTCCGGCGTCCCGGCCGAGCTGGGCATCGTCACCGGCGTGGTCGGCGGCATCGTCGTCGGCCTGCTGCCCGGCAGCTCGTTGCAGGTCAGCGGCCCGGCCGCGGGCCTGACCGTGCTGGTCGCCGACACGGTGGCCGCGCACGGCATCGCCGCGCTGGGCCTGATCGTCCTGGGCGCGGGGCTGTTGCAGGTCGTCATGGGCCTGCTGCGGCTCGGGCGCTGGTTCCGCGCCATCTCGCCCGCCGTGGTGCAGGGCATGCTCGCGGGCATCGGCCTGGTCCTGGTGCTCGGCCAGCTCTACCCGTTCGCGGGCGCGGCGGTGCCGGTGAGCACGGCCGAGAAGTTCGCCGGGTTGCCGGGCTTGGTGGTGGCCGCCAGTCCGTACGCCGTGGCCCTGGGCGTGCTGACGCTGGTGGTGGCCGCGTTGTGGCAGCGGACCCGGTTCCGCAAGGTGCCCGGCGTGCTGGTGGCCGTGGTCGTGGCCAGCGCGATCGGCCTGCTGCTGCCGGTGCCGCGCATCCGGGTCGGCTCGCTGTCCGACGTGGTCCGGGCGGTGGACTTCTCGCTGTTCGACGCGGGCGTGCTCGGCGCGATGGTGACCTTCGCGCTCGTCGCGTCGGCGGAGAGCCTGTTCAGCGCGGCGGCGATCGACCGCATGCACAACGGGCCGCGGACGCACTACAACCGCGAACTCGTCGCGCAGGGCGTGGGCAACACGGTGTGCGGCCTGCTGGGCGCGCTGCCCATGACGGCCGTGATCGTGCGCAGCTCGGCCAACGTCCGGGCGGGCGCGCGGACCAAGGCGTCCCGCGTGCTGCACGGCGTGTGGCTGCTGCTGTTCGTGGTGGCGTTGCCGGGCGTGCTGTCGTTCGTGCCGGTGGCGGTGCTCGCGGCGATCCTGGTGCAGGCGGGCTGGAAGCTGCTCGAACCACGGCGGGTGCTGGCCCTGGCCCGCACCGACCGCGCCGAGGCCGCCGTCCTCGTCCTGACCGCGGGCCTGATCGTGGTGACCGACCTGCTGACCGGCACCCTGGCCGGCCTGCTGGCGGCCGTGGTGAAGACGGCGTGGGACGTGTCCCGCCTGACCGTCACCGTCACCCCGGACGGGCAGGACCACGAGCACGTGGAACTGCGCGGCAACGCGACGTTCCTGCGCCTGCCCCGCCTGCTGGACACCCTGGAGGCCCTGCCGCCGGCCAAGCACGTGCGCGTGGACCTCAGCGGCCTGCGCCACCTCGACCAGGCCTGCCGCCAGGCCATCGAGCAGTGGGCCGACAACCACCGCACCGCCGGCCGCACGGTGGACCTGATCAGGCTGTAACGCCGAGGAGACACGAGTCCCGGGCCCGCCGCCCCGGGACTCACCGGCGATCGAAACCCGCCCGCCGCGGGCTCGCCGGCGCTGGGGCTCTCCGGCCGCGGTGCTTGCCGGCCGCGGGCTTGCGGGCCGCGGTGCTTGCGGGCCGCGGGCTTGCCGGCTGCAGGGCTTGCCGGCTGCGGTGCTTGCCGGCCGCGGGGCCTTGCCCGCGCCGGGACTCGCCCGCCTCAGGACTCGCCGGCGCTGGGTCTCGCCCGCCCCGGAACTCGCCGGCCCCGAGTGTCGCCCGCCCGGAACTCGCCCGCCCCGGTTTGTCGGTGCCCCGTGAGACGATCGACTCGGGGGCCGGAGGCCGTCACCCGTGCGGCACGAGGGCCGCCGCCAGGGACTTCGCCACGGCCGTCACGTGGTCGCGCGCCGTGCCCTCGTCCACCCCGCTCTGCACCGAGAGCAGCGCCACCGCGTACCGCCCCGCCACCACGCCCGCGCTGTGCAGGTACAGCTCGGCCGGCTGGTACCACATCCACCCCTGCTTCGCGTACGCCCCGAGGCCCGGCGCGAGCAGCCCGAAGTCCTGCTCGAACCCGTCCGCCGCGGTCCGCGGGGCGCTGGACAGCGCCGCCACGAAGAAGTCCCGCTCCGGCTCCGGCAACGCGGTCAGGGCGTACCGGTACAGCCGCACCACGTCCGCCGCCGACGTCTCCACGTCACCCCACTGCGCGGCGTCCACCGGCACGTGCGTCGCGGTCAACCCGGCCGCCGCGGCCACCCGCTCCACCGCGCCCATCCCGTCGCGCAGCGTCCACAGGGCGTTCATGGCGTCGTCGTCGCTCGCGCTCAACGCCCGACGCAGCAGGTCGCGGTCCTCCTCGGTCACGTCGCCGCCCAGCACGTCCACCGCGACGACCAGCTTGCTCAGCGACGCCGTCGGGAACGGCACGTCGGCCCGGGACCCGGTCTGCACGCCCGTCGCCAGGTCGAGCACGGCCAGTCCCAGGTCGACGGCCCCCGTGTCGGCCACCGCCCGCGTCACCGCGTCCGCGAGGTCCGGGGCGGCGGCGGGCTCGGTGGGCGGTGCGGCGGCGGACTCGGGCGTGCGGGGCGCGGGCGCGTCCACCGCGGCGGGGACGGGGTCGGCGGCGGTGCACGCGCAAACCAGCGACAACACGCCCACCGCGACCGCCGGCCGCCACCGTCCCACCACACTCCCCAGGGTTGTTTTCACAACCGGCGGATGTCGAGCGGATCCTCCTGTGCGGTTGCTGAAGAGTCGTCCCGGCGCACCACGTACGCCCCGCCGGACCGCCGCTCCGACAACGCCTCGACCAGCTCGGTGCCCCGGTACAGCAGGCCCGCGCCGTCGTCGGTGCAGTACGTCAGCGGCAGCTCGCCCGCGGCGACGGCGGCGTGGATCGTCGGCCGCCGCAACGCCTCGGTGTCGTAGTGCACGCCGTTGCCGTAGGGCAGCAGCCCGAGCCCGTTGGTGACGATCCGCAGCTCCGGCCCGAACGAGTCGGTCGCGCCGCCCGCGTGCCAGCAGATCGACCCGGCGGACACGCCGCCGAGCACCACACCCGCCTCCCACGCGCGCCGCATGGCGTCGCCGAGGCCGTGGACCGCCCACACGGCGAGCAGGTTCGCGACCGAGCCGCCGCCGACCCAGACGACGTCGTGCTCCAGCAGGAACCCGGCGAGGTCGTCGGTCGGCGGCATGGTGAACAGGTTCAGGTGGCTGACCTCCCACCCGGCGACCCGGCCGGCTTCGGTGACGTCCGCGTTGAACCAGCGCTGGTCGCCGTAGGCGGTGCCGACGTGGCACAGCTTCGGCTTGGTGGCCCCGGACAGTTCGACGGCTTCGCGGACCAGGGCACCGAACTCGATGTTGGTGCGCAGGCCGGCCCGGTAGCCGCCGGAGGTGGCGAGGATGGTGGGTTGCTCTGCGGGCATCCCGCGATCCTCGCAGGCACACGTTCGGGTGTGGAATCATCGTCCGCGTGACCTTCCTGGCCCGACTCCGCCGCTTGGTCCAGCGCACCGTCATCGGCGCCTTGGTGGTCGGGTTCCTCGTCGTGGGCGGTACCGCGTTCCGCGTGTGGCAGGTGGCCCGCGAGGACGACCGCACGCACGCCGACATGGCCGTGGTGCTCGGCGCCGCCCAGTACAACGGGGTCCCGTCGGAAGTGCTGGAGGCCCGTCTGGAGCACGCGCGCCGCCTGTTCCAACAGGGGGTCGTGAAGTTCATCGCCACGACCGGTGGCCGGCAGCCCGGCGACAACTACACCGAGGGCCAGGCCGGGCGGCTGTGGCTGGAGGCCAAGGGCGTGCCCGGCGACCGCATCCTGGAGGTCGGCGAGGGCACGGACACCCTGGGCAGCATCCGGGCGCTGGGCGTCCAGGCGCGGGCGAAGTCGCTCAAGACGGCCGTGATCGTGTCCGACCCGTGGCACTCGCTGCGCGCCCGCACGATGGCCGAGGACGAGGGCCTGGACGCGTGGACGTCGCCGACGCGCAGCGGGCCGAACGTGCAGACGCGGGAGACGCAGTTGTTCTACATCCGCCGCGAGACCGGGGCGCTGCTGTACTACCACCTGATGAAGGCCCCGGTGGACGTGTTCGACGGGATCACGCTGTAGGTCGTCGCCGCTTACCCTGGACGAATGAGCGGCGGTTACACCGGACACGACTTCGCCCGTCTGCTGCCCGAGGGTCCGAAGCAGGCCGCCGTCCCCGGCTCCCGGGCCGAGCGGCGCACGCCGTTCTCGCGGGACCGGGCCCGGGTGCTGCACTCGGCCGCGCTGCGCCGGCTCGCGGGCAAGACGCAGGTCGTCGGACCCGGTGAGGGGGCCGAGGTCACCGGCGTGCCCCGGACGCGGCTCACGCACTCGCTGGAAGTCGCCCAGATCGGCCGCGGCATCGGCGAGGAACTGGGGTGTGATCCGGATCTCGTCGACACCGCCGGCCTCGCGCACGACATCGGCCACCCGCCGTTCGGGCACAACGGGGAACGCGCGCTCGACGAACTCGCCGGTCCCTGCGGCGGGTTCGAGGGCAACGCCCAGACCCTGCGCATCCTGACCCGGCTGGAACCCAAGACCGCCAAGGGGCTCAACCTCACCCGCGCCTGCCTCGACGCCGCCACCAAGTACCCGTGGCCGCGCCGCGCCGGACAGGTCAAGTTCGGCGTCTACGAGGACGACCTCCCGGTGTTCCGGTGGGTCCGCGAGGGCGCGCCGGACGGGCGGCGGTGCCTGGAGGCGCAGGTGATGGACTGGGCCGACGACGTCGCGTACTCCGTGCACGACGTGGAGGACGGCGTCCTGGCGCACCGGATCTCCCTGTCCTCGCTGGGGGATCCGGAGGAGCGGGCCGCGATCGCGGAGTTGGCCGCCAAGCACTTCTGCGACGAGCCGGTGTCGGCGTTGGAGGCCACGGCGGCCGAACTGCTGACGCTGCCGGTGATCGCCGACCTCACCGACTACGACGGCTCGCTGCGGGCGCAGGTCGCGTTGAAACGGCTCACCAGCGAACTCGTCGGCCGGTTCGCGTCGGCGGCGGTGGGCGCGACCCGTGAGGAGTACGGCGACGGGCCGTTGTCGCGGTACCACGCCGACCTGGTGGTGCCGAAGCTCGTCGCGGCGGAGGTGGCGCTGCTCAAGGCGGTCGCCGTGCGGTACGTGATGAGCGACCCGCAGCGGTTGGAGATGCAGGCGCGGCAACGCGAACTCGTGGCCGGGCTGGTGTGGGGCCTGCTCGACCGCGCGCCCGACGCGCTGGACCCGGCCTTCCTGCCGGCGTGGGAGGCCGCGCCGGACGACGCCGCCCGGCTGCGCGTGGTCATCGACCAGGTGGCGCTGCTGACCGACGCCCAGGCCATCGCCTGGCACGCCACGCGGTGTGGTTGAGGCGGAAGGCGGAAGGCCCCACCGCGGCGGTGTGACCGGTGGCACACTCGGGTGCATGGCCGAGGAGTCCACACGACCGCCGGGCCGACCGTGGCCGTGGCGCAGACCGAGCCGGGACCCCGTGTTCGCGGGAGACTTCCCGGAAGACCCGTGGTGGGACGATCCCGACGACGGGTCGGCGGGCGTCCGCGAACCCCGCCACCCCCGCCCGCTCGGACCGACGAGCGGCGCGGGCGAGCGTCCGATCCCGGACGACCCCATAGCGGTGAAGGAGACCCAGTGCCTGATCGAGCGCACCTGACGTTCGCCCTCCGGCTCCACGACGCCATCGCGCCCGATCGGCGGCACAACGCGTGCTGGTCGCCGTACTCGGTGGCCAGCGCGCTGGGCCTGCTCACCGCCGCCGCGCGCGGTCGCGCGCAGGAGGAGCTGACCGCCCTGCTGGGACCGGACAACGCCAAGCTGCTCCAGGCCTCCACCCCCGGCGACGACGCGGAGTTCGCCGTCGCCAACACCCTCTGGGCCGGCGACGAACTGCCGCTGGAGGAGGGCTTCCTGGTCGACCTGTCCGGCTGGCCGGGCGCGAAGGTCGCCGCGGCGCCGTTCCGCGCCGACCCCGAGGGCGCCCGCCGGCTGATCAACGCCGACGTCGCCGACACCACCCGCGACCTCATCCCCGAGCTGCTCGAACCGGGCACCGTGCGACCGGACATGGTGTCGGCGCTGGTGAACGCCCTCTACCTCAAGTGCGCGTGGACCGAGGAGTTCCCCGAGCACGACACCGTGCCGCGCCCGTTCCGCGGCGCCGGCGACGTCCCGACCATGCGGCTGGAGGCCAACCTCCGGTACGCCCGGACCGCCGGCTGGGAGGCGGTGGCGGTGCCCGCGCGCGGCGACGTCGAGGCCGTCGTCCTGCTGCCCGAAGCCGACCTGGGCGCGACCGACGGCGTGCCCGACGTCCTGGCCGCCCTGGAGTGGCAGCGGATCGAGCTGTTCCTGCCCAAGCTGGACCTCAAGGTCGGCACGACCCTCGGCGACGCGTTGCGCGCGACCGGCGTGCGGACCGTGTTCACCCCGGCCGCCGACCTCACCGGCCTGAGCCCGGACCCGCGCCTGTGCGTGGACGAGGTCGTGCACGAAGCCGTGCTGCGCGTGGACGAGCAGGGTTTCGAGGGCGCGGCGGCCACCGCGGTGATGATGCGGCTCACGTCGATCGTCGAGCACCCGCCGGCCCGGACCGTCCGCGTCGACCGCCCGCACCTGCTGCTGGTGCGCCACTCCGGCACCGGCGCGATCTACTTCCTGGCCCAGGTCGCCGCGCCCTGATCGGGGCTGAGACCTTCGTCACGCCGGGACCGGGCACCCGAGGGTGTCACGTTCCCGGCGGCTGTCCCGTCCCCGGTGTGCAACCACTTGAGGACTAGGAGGGGACATGCCCAGGATCCCGGCGGTCACCACGAAGCAGGCCGGCCCGCTGCTCAAGGCCGTGTACTGGTTCTCCAAGCGCAAGTTCGGCGCCGTGCCGGAGCCGGTCGCGGTGTCCGCGCACCACCGCAAGCTGATGATGGCCAGCGCGCGGCACGAGATGGGCGTCGAACGCGCGGCCAGGGTGCTGCCGCTGGAACTGCGGGAACTGGTCGTCTACGCGACCGCGGTCAAGCTGGGCTGCTCGTGGTGCGTGGACTTCGGCAAGATGTTGATCAAGCACGCGGGCCTGGACATCGACCGGCTGAAGGAGATCCACGACCACGCGAACAGCGACCGCTACTCGGAGATCGAGAAGCTCGCCCTCGCCTACGTGGACGCCATGACCGACACCCCGACCGCCGTCACCGACGAGCAGGTCGCGGAGCTGGACCGGCGGCTGGGCCACGACGGCGTGGTGGAGCTGACCTACCTGATCGCCCTGGAGAACATGCGGGCCCGCATGAACTCGGCGCTGGGCATCGTGGACCAGGGCTTCACCTCGGGCGACGCGTGCCGGGTCCCGATGCCCTAGAAGTCCACGTGCCTGAGCTTGTCCGGGTTGGCGAAGTCGTAGAACGCGGCCACCTTGCCGTCCTTGAGCACCACCGTGCTGACCCGGGCGGCGAGGTCGGGCCGGGCCCGGAACTTCAGGCCCGGGTCGCCGTTGACCAGGACCGGCTCGCCCTGGTCGAGACCGCCGTACTTGCGCAGCAGACCCAGCAGGAACCGGGCGACCTTGTCGCGGCCGGTGACCACGTTGACCGCCGTCCGGACCTTCCCGCCGCCGTCGCCGACCACGACCGCGTCCGGGTGCAGCAGGCTGATGACCGCTTCGGTGTCGCCGCTGTGCAGGGCCGCCAGGAACTTCTCCAGGACCTCCCGCTGCTCGTCCAGGGCCACGCGTGGCGGCGGGGGCGACACGGCGGCGGCGCGGCGGCCTCGGGAGGCGTGCTGGCGGGCCGTGGCCACCGTGCAGCCCAGGGTCGCGGCGATCGAGTCGAACGGCACGCCGAACGCGTCGTGCAGGACGAACGCCACCCGCTGCTCCGGGGTCAGGTTGTCCAGCAGGACCAGCGCGGCCATGCGGACGCCGTCGTCGCGGACCACCGCGTCCAGCGGGTCGTCCTCCGAGGACGTGACCAGGGGCTCGGGCAGCCACTGGCCCACGTACTTCTCGCGACGCACCGCCGCCGAGCGCAGCCGGTCCAGGCAGATCCGCCCCACGACGGTGGTCAGCCACGCCCGCAGGTCGGCGATCTCCGCCCGGGCCCGGTCGGGCAGGCCGGACAGCCGCAGCCACGCCTCCTGGACCGCGTCCTCGGCGTCCGCGACGCTGCCGGTGAGCCGGTAGGCGACGCCCACCAGGTGCGACCGGTGTCCGGTGAAGTCGTCGGCGAGGGTCTCTTCGGCGGCGGTCACGACCCCCAGTCTGCCGGCACTAGACTCGGTCGACGTGGCAGGACGAATCCGGGACAGCGACATCGCGCTGGTGCGGGAGCGCAGCCGGATCGACGACGTGGTGGGCGACCACGTCTCGCTGCGCCGCGCCGGCGGTGGCGCGTTGAAGGGGCTGTGCCCGTTCCACGACGAGAAGTCGCCGAGCTTCAACGTCCGCCCCTCGCACGGCACGTTCCACTGCTTCGGCTGCGGCGAGGGCGGCGACGTGATCGCCTTCGTGATGAAGATCGAGCACCTCGGCTTCGTGGAGGCGGTGGAGCGCCTCGCCGACCGCGCGGGCATCCAGCTGACCTACGAGGGCGGCGGGGCGACCGTCCAGCGCGACCGGGGCACCCGGTCCCGGCTGCTGGAGGCGCACCGGGCCGCCGCCGAGTTCTACGCCGAGCAGCTCGCGTCCCCGGAGGCGGTGCAGGCGCGGGAGTTCCTGGCGCAGCGCGGGTTCGACGAGGCCGCCGCGCGGATGTTCGGCTGCGGGTTCGCCCCCGGCGGCTGGGACAAGCTCACCAAGCACCTGCTCGGGCGCGGGTTCGAGCTGACCGAGCTGATCAAGGCGCAGCTGACCAAGGAGGGCCGGCAGGGGCCGATCGACCGGTTCCACCGCCGGTTGCTGTGGCCGATCCGCGACCTCGGCGGCGAGGTCGTCGGCTTCGGCGCGCGCCGGATCTTCGACGACGACCCGATCCAGGCCAAGTACCTCAACACCAGCGAGAGCCCGATCTACAAGAAGTCCCAGGTGCTGTTCGGCCTGGACCTCGCCAAGCGGGAGATCGCCAAGCGCCGCCAGGCCGTCGTGGTCGAGGGCTACACCGACGTGATGGCCATGCACCTGGCGGGCGTGCCGACGGCGGTCGCGTCGTGCGGCACGGCCTTCGGCGCGGACCACATGACCGTGCTGCGCCGCCTGTTGATCGACGACGACCTCAACGGCGAGGTGATCTTCACCTTCGACGGCGACGCGGCGGGCCAGAAGGCGGCGCTCAAGGCCTTCGAGGGCGAGCAGCAGTTCTCCGCGCAGACCTACATCGCGATCGCGCCGGACGGCATGGACCCGTGCGAGTTGCGCCAGGCCAAGGGCGATGTCGCCGTGCGGGACCTGGTCGCGCGCCGCACCCCGCTGTTCGAGTTCGCGATCAAGACCCAGTTGCTGGCCTACGACCTGGACTCGGTGGACGGCCGCGTCGAGGCGCTGAAGAAGATGGTGCCGTTCGTCGCCCAGATCAAGGATCGCGCCAAGCGGGACGGTTACGCGACCAAGCTCGCCTGGTGGGTGGGCTGGGACGACGAGGCCACCGTGGTCAAGCGGGTCCGCGAGGTCGCCAACGGGCGTGCTCCCGCGAAGGGCCGGCCGCGGCCGGTGGACCCGAACCAGGGCGCCCTGGCCGTCGAGGTGGACGGCCCGACCCGGCCCGACCCGCGCGACCCCCGGCTGTGGCACCAGCGCGAGGCCGTGAAGTCCGCGCTGCAACTGCCGGAGATGGCCGGGCCGTACTACGACTCGCTGCCCGACGAGGCCTTCACCCACCCCGTGTACCTGGCGCTGCACCAGGCGATCCGCGAGGCGGGCGGCGCGTCCGGCGGCCTGTCCGGGCCGGCGTTCGTGGACGCGGTGAGCCGCAACTGCCACCAGCAGGTCGTGCGGTCGGTGCTGACCGAGCTGGCCGTCGAGCCGTTGCAGGTGCGGGCGGAGGACGAGTACCGGTACGTGCAGAGCGTGCTGACCCGGTTGCAGCAGCTGTTGGTGGCCGCGCAGATCGTGGAGATCAAGTCGCGGCTGCGGCGGGTGTCGCCGGTCGAGGAGGCCGACGAGTACCGGGCGCTGTTCGGCGACCTGATCGCGTTGGAGGCCTACCACAAGGAACTCGGCGAGCAGGCGGTGAGCGGGCTGTGAGGGGTGTGCTGCGGCGGCTGTTCGGGTCGGGCGCGCCGGCCGGGTTCACCGGGGTGTTGGAGCGCGACGAGCACGTGCTGGCGTCGGCGGTGGTCGGCGACGGGTTCCTGGTGGCGACCTCGCTGGGGCTGTGGCTGCCCGGTCCGCGCCGCGTCGGGTGGCACCTGGTCAGCAAGGCCGTCTGGCGCGGCGGCGCGCTCAGCGTGGTCGAGGCGGTCGAGGAGGGCCACGCCGGGGACGCCGTGGTGCTGCGGGACCTGGACCCGGTGCGGTTCGCGCTGGAGTCGCCGGGGAGGGTGCCCGAGGTCGTGCACGCGCGGGTGACCGGGTCGATCAAGGTCAGCGAGCGGCGGGACGACCTGCGGGCGTGGTTCGTGCAGCGCAAGGTGCCCGGGTCGGGGCTCGTGCTCCAGTTCCGGCCGGACGCCGGCGCGGACACCGAGCAGCTGCGGGGGATCGCGGCGGAGGTGGCCCGCAAGATCGCCGCCCTGCGGGGCTAGCCCTCGCTAGCAGTACAGGCGTACGGTGTCCGTACGTCCGTACTGTTATTCGGGGGTGCCTCCATGTGGGATCCGGCCAAGTACCTGGCGTTCACCGACCACCGCGCGCGGCCGTTCCACGAGCTGGTGGCGCGCGTCGGGGCGTGGTCGCCGCGTCGGGTGGTCGATCTGGGGTGCGGTCCGGGGAACCTGACCGTGACGCTGGCCGAGCGGTGGCCGGCGGCGGAGGTCGAGGCGCTGGACTCGTCGCCGGAGATGGTCGCCGAGGCGCGTGCGCGGGGGTTGGCGGCGCGGGTCGCGGACGTGGCCGCGTGGCGGCCGGCCGAGGACACCGACGTCGTGGTGACCAACGCGGTGCTGCAATGGGTGCCGGGGCACGAGGAGCTGCTGCGGCGGTGGGTGGCCGAGCTGCCGTCCGGGGCGTGGCTCGCGATGCAGGTGCCGGGGAACTTCGCGGGGCCGTCGCACGAGATCGTGCGGGAGTTGGCGGCGGAGCTGTGCCCGCACGTGGAGCTGCGCGAGTCGCCGGTGCTCGACCCGGCCGGGTACGCGGAGGTGTTGGGCGCGGCCGACGTGGACGCCTGGGAGACGACCTACCTCCAGCGGCTCACCGGGGCGGACCCCGTCCTGGAGTGGATCACCGGCACCGCTCTGCGGCCCGTGCGCGCGGCCCTGGACGACGTGGCGTGGGCCGGGTTCCGCGAGCGCCTGGCGCCCCTCCTGCGCGCGGCCTACCCGCAGCGGGCGGACGGCACGACGTGGTTCCCGTTCCGGCGGGTGTTCGCGGTCGCGCACGTCCGCTGACGCCGAGACGCCCGCCGGGCACCTTGGGGGTGCGCCCGGCGGGCGGCGGGTCCTCGACCGGTGGCCGAGGGGTCAGGCCCGGGGGATCACCGGGTCGCGGCGGTGGCCGTTGGCGTTCGAGGTCTGGCGGGGCTTCCCGAAGCCGGTCTTCTCGCTCACCTTCGCGCGGACGATCCCCGCCGCGCCCTGGACCGCCGGGTGGTCGGCGAGGGAGCGGTACGCGCGGACGATCTGGTCGTACCGCTCCCGGCCGGCCCGGGCGCCCAGGACGTAGCCGACGGCCGCGCCGAGCAGGATGCCCTTCATGAGGTCTCCTCTCCTCCCATCGTGCCTGGTCACACCCATCCTGCCGGAAAAGGGAGGGGGGTGTTCGCAAGCACTCTTCCGCATGCGCTAGAGTTACGTCCTGTCGGGCCGAGAGGCCCGGCCGAGACAACCGAACATTCCCCCATAGCTCAACGGCAGAGCATTCGACTGTTAATCGAAGGGTTACTGGTTCGAATCCAGTTGGGGGAGCGCGATGGCAGCCCCAGGTCACCTGACCTGGGGTTTCGTCGTCTCATGGGTCAGGGGTACCCGCGCGTCACCCGTTTGTCACACGTTCGGGGCCGGTTTCTGCCGGCAGGCTTCGCCCCATGCCGGACCGCTTCGCCAACCGACGCCTGATCGAGTCACTTGACCCCGAGCGCGACCACCAGCGCATCATGCGGCTGTCGTCGGGGTACGAGTTCCCGTGGGACTACGTGCGGTCCCTTGAGTTCGCCCTGTTCAAGACCTACTGCGTGCCGTCGATCTCGCGGTTGCTGGCCGAGACGGGCGAGTTCGAGCACCGACCGCAGCAGCGCTACGACGACACGGCCCTGCTCATGGCCGAGCTGGTGGACCACGGCTACGACTCGCCGCGCGGCAAGGAGGCGCTGCGGGTGGTCAACCGGCTGCACGGGCGGTACGACATCGACAACGACGACATGAAGTACGTGCTGTCCACGTTCGTGTACGAGCCGATCGACTGGCTGGACCGGTTCGGCTGGCGGCCGTTGACCGAGCAGGAACGGCTGGGCGCGTACCACTTCTACCGGGCCGTGGGCGACCGGATGGCGATCAGGGGCGTGCCGGACACGTACGAGGGGTTCCGGGCGTTCAAGCGGGAGTACGAGGAGAGCCGGTTCCGCTACAGCGACACCAACCGGCGGATCGGCCAGTACACGCTGGACCTGTTCTGCTCCTGGTACCCGCTGCCGCGCGCGTGGACGTCCACGGCCGTGCGGGCGATGCTGGACGACCGGATGATCGAGTCCTTCGGCTTCACCCCGGCCCCGGCGCTGGTGACCCGCCTGGCCCCCGTGGCGCTGCGCCTGCGCGCCCGAGCCGTCCGCCACCTCCCACCCCGCCGAACCCCGCGCCTGACCAACGACCCGGACAACCGCACGTACCCCGGCTACCCGACCGGCTACCGCCCGTCGGACCTCGGCGCCCCGTAGCGGCCGGCACACAGCTTGGTCACGTGCTGCCGGGTTGCTGAGACGCGGGGGCGGCTGATCTGTACTCTCCTGAACCGCACGTCAGGGGGCTGTAGCTCAGCTGGTCAGAGCAGCGGACTCATAATCCGTCAGGTCGTGGGTTCGAACCCCACCGGCCCCACCAGGCACGGCTCGGTAGAAGGGCGGTTTCCGGATGGGTCACCCGCGGAACCGCCGGCGCTCGCGCGCGCTGGCCGTGCTGCTCGGCGTGCCGTTGGTGGTGGGCGGCCACGAGGCGTTCGCCCGGGACTCCGCGGAGCCGCCGAGCCGGGCCGAGGCCGAAGCCGTGCTGGACGAGGCGGTCCGCTTGGCGCGGTCCGGTGACCACCTGGGCCTGTGCCGGTTCCTTGCCGCCGCCGACGCGACTTGCCGCAACCTGCTCCAGAGCGCCCGGAACATGGGCCGGGAACCCGGACAGACTCGGCCGGAGGTCGTCGGGGTCCGGCGGACCGCCCGTCAGACCGTGCTCCACCTGCGGGGAGTCCTGGCCGACGGCAGCGGTTTCACCAGCGACTTCGGTGTCATCCGCGACCACCGGGGGCTGCGCGCCGGCACCCCGGTCTACTGGGCGGGCGTCACGATCGCCGGTTGACGTGCCACGATCGAGGTCCTAAGCGGACTGATTCCTCCGTAGCACGGTGCCGCGTACCGCGATATCTCTTGTGTGAGCACATCCCGACGGCCCGCGATCGCGGTACGCCACCCGCGTCGCGCTCGGCGCGCCACCGGACGCGCCCCTCGGGAGGCGTCCGGTGGGCGTGCGCGCACGGCCGGACGGCTGGCCGCTGTCACCCAGGCCGTCACCGCGATCACCGCGGTCGGCGCCGTGGTCTTCACCGGGTTGTCGCTCAACGCCACCCGTGACCAGGTCGCGGCGGCGCACCGGCAGAACGCGGTCGCCGAGCAGAGCCAGTTCACCGAGCGCTACACCGAGGCGGTCGACCAGCTCGGGCAGCAGGGGCCCGATGGGGTGCAGGCCCGACTCGGCGGCATCTACGCCCTGGAACGGCTCGCCCTCGACTCGCCGCGTGACCAGCCCACGATCATCGAGGTGCTGTCGGCGTTCATCCGCACGAACACCACGGTGTGCCCGGAGGTGGTGGCCGCCGACATCCAGGCCGCGTTGAGCGTGCTGGGCCGCCGTGATCCCACCAAGGACGCCGGCACCAGGGTTGACCTGACAGGGGCGTGTCTGGCCGGAGCGCGGCTGAAGGGCGCGAACCTCGCCGCCGCCGACCTCTCCGACACCGACCTCTCGCGGTCCACCCTCGTCGGCGCGGACCTGCGTCGCGCCGACCTGGAACGCGCGGTGCTCACCGGCAGCGACGCCACCCACACCCGGGTGGACGGCGCGGTGCTGCGCGGGGTCGTGGCGCGGGGCGTGCGGTTCGGTGGAGCCGGCCTGCGTGGCGCGGACCTGGCGGCGGCCGACCTGAGCGACGCCGAGCTGGAAGGCGCCGAGCTGGCCCACGTCGACCTCCGCGGGGCGAAACTCAGGTCCGCCCGCCTCACGGGGGTGCCGATGCGCGGCGCGACGCTCGCCGACGCCGACCTCGCCGACGCGCGGCTGAGCTACGCGGCGCTCGACGGGGCCGACCTCGCCCGCGCGAACCTCAGCGGGGCCGACCTCTCGCGGGCTTCCCTGCGCGACGCGGACCTCACCCGCGCGCACCTCGTGCGGGCGAACCTGGCCGGTGCGGAACTGTGCGACGCCAACCTGATCGTCGCCGACCTCCAGGACGCGCGGCTGTTCCGCGCGGACCTCAACCGCGCCGACCTCACCGACGCCAACCTGCGCGGTGCGAACCTCACCGGCTCCCTGCACGACGCCGGAACGGTCGTGCGCCGGGTCGGCGCGGACGTCACCACCATCGGCCGCTGGTGGTGACGGTCTTCGCCGGTTACTTGAACGCCACCACGTTGCGCCGCACCCAGTCCCCGAACGGCCGGGCGGGGCGGTCCAGTACCGACTCCACGTCCGGGCTCACCGACTGCTCCAGGGGCGTCGGGGTGCCGAGCAGGTCCAGGGTCGTCTCCACGACCGGTTCCGGCATGTGCCGCAGCATCCCCGCCTTCGCCTCCGCCCGGCTCAGTTCCACGAACTCCACCGGCTCGCCCAACGCCTCACCGATCGCCGCCACCTGCTGCCGGGGCGTGATCGCCGCCGGACCGGTCAGGACGTACGACCGGCCGGCGTGGGACTCGGAGCGCAGCGCGGCCGCCGCCACGTCCGCGATGTCGGACGTGTGGACCACCGGCAGGGCCACGTCGCCGAACGGGGCGGCGGCCGTGCGGGACGTGCTGATGGGGTGCGCCCACTGGAAAGCGTTGCTGGAGAACGCACCCGGTTGCAGCACCGTCCACTCCAGACCCGACGACCGCACCGCCTCCTCGATGCCGTCCGGGTGCCTTCCGGTCGCCACGCCCTGCGACGAGAGCAGCACCACCCGGCGCACGCCCGCCGCCCGGACCACGTCCACCACGTCCCCGAACGCCGCGCCGGAACCCAGGTAGTCCGGGGACGTCAGCAGGAACACCGCCGACGCGCCCGCCAGCGCCGGCGCGAGCGACGCCGGGTCCGTCAGGTCCGCGCGGTGGTGGGGGACGCCGTCGAGGCCGGTCCCGCGGGACACCGCCACGACCTCCTCGCCCGCCGCCACCAGGGTCTCCACCAGGGGCCTGCCCACGTTGCCCGTCGCCCCGGTCACCACGATCATCTTCGACTCCCTCGAACGTCCTGGATCTTCCGAGGGGCGAAGCTACTATCCTGGGGTTAGTAGGTACCTAGAGGAAAGTGACGGGTGAAGTGACCGGGAACACACTGCGCGGCGACGTCGCGCCCGAACTCGCCTGCCCGATCGCCCCCGTCGTGGACCTCGTGTTCAGCCGGTGGACCACGCCGATCCTGTGGGCGCTCAACGAGTTCGGCCGGCAGCGGTTCGTGGAGCTGGAACGGCGGATCACGACCATCAGCCCCAAGGTGCTCACCCAGCGGTTGCGGCAGTTGGAACGCGACGGGCTCGTCACCCGCACCTACCACGCCGAGGTGCCGCCGCGCGTGGAGTACGAGATCAGCGACCTCGGGCGCAGCCTCGCGCCGCTGTTCGCCACCATCGCCGAGTGGTCGGTCAACCTCGACGCCGTGGAGCGGGCGCGCCGCGACTACGACGCCCGGGTCAAGCGTTAGCCCGCAACGACTCGATGCGCGCCCGGTGCCGGGTGCCCCACGCGCCCAACGGCCCCAGCGCCTCGTTGAGCGACCGGCCGAACTCCGTCAGCGAGTACTCCACCCGCGGCACGATCTCGTCGTACTCGTGGCGCGTCACGATCTCGTCGGCCTCCAGCTCGCGCAACTGCTCGGTGAGCACCTTCACGCTCACCCCGGGCAGCTCCCGCTTCACCTCGCCGAACCGCTTGGTGCCCGTGGACAACGCCCACAGGATCAGCACCTTCCACTTGCCGCCGACCACGTCCAGCGCCGCGTCGATCCCGCACACGTAAGGCCGCTTCCGCACCACCGCTGAACCGCCCCCCGGTTACACAAAGGTAAGTGGTCACCATTTTGTGCGTACTTGATCAGTCTAAGCGCCCGCGCCGACGATGAAGCCGTGACCAACGAACGAGAGAAGGTGACCGTGCTGGGCCTCGGCCTGATGGGCACGGCACTCGCCACCGCCTTCCAGCGCGCCGGGCACCCCACGACCGTGTGGACCCGATCGGACCGCCCCGGCCCCGAAGGCACGACCCGCGCGCGCACCGCGGCGGAGGCCGTCGACGCCGGCGCGATCGTCGTGGTGTGCGTGCTCGACTACCGCGCCGTCGAACAGACCCTCCCCGCCGACCTCACCGGCAAGGTCGTCGTCAACCTCACCACCGGCACCCCGGACCAGGCGCGCGAGATGGCCGCCGAGGTCGGGAAGCGCGGCGGGCGCTACCTCGACGGCGGCATCATGACCACGCCGCCCGCCGTGGGCACACCGGCGGCGACGATCCTCTACTCCGGCCCGGCGGACCTCTACGCCGAGCACGAGGACGTCCTCCAAGCGCTGGGCACCGCGACCTTCGTCGGCGAGGACCCCGGCTTCGCGGCGCTGTTCGACACCGCGCTGCTGACGATCATGTACGCCGCCCTGACCGGCTACCTCACCGCGACCGCGCTGGTGGACCGGGAGGGCGTGCCGGCCAAGGCGTTCCTGCCCATGGCGCAGGGCATGCTCGGCACCGTGGCGTCGTTCCTGCCCGCGATGGCCGACCAGGTGGACAGCGGCGACTTCACCAGTCGGGAGGCCCGGCTGGACATGCAGATCTCCGCCGCCGACCACCTGGTCCACGCGACCCGGGACCGCGGCGTCGACGCCACGCTGCTGACCTACGTGAAGAGCCTCATCGAACGGGCCGTGGCGGCCGGGCACGGCGGCGCGGACTACCCCGCCGTGATCGAGGTGCTCAGGAAGGGGTGACCGCGCCGGCGGCGGCCGGCGCCGCGGCTTCGGCCTGGGCGCCCACCGGGACGAGTTGGCACTGCGTGAGGTTCACGCGGTCGCCGAGGTTCTGGCCCACGTAGTAGGCGGGGCTCACGAGGGTCTCGTCCCACACCGCGCCCGCCGGGCCGCCCTTGTAGTCGTTGTAGAGCAAGCCGTCCACGATGGCGAACCGCGCCGTGTACGCCGACGCGCGGTAGTACCAGAACGTCGCCTTGAGGGCCAAGTGGTTGCCGTCGGCGCGGATCAGCCACTTCGACCAGCCGCGCTCGTCGGTGTCCTCCAACTTGAACTGGCAGGCGTTCTCCAGCCACGTGCGCATGCAGATGTAGTCCCAGAAGGACGTGCTCGGGTTCGGGCCGACCGGGTGGAAGTAGCCGAACGCGTTGGTGCCGTCCTGGGTGAGGAACTGGGCGCGGAAGTAGTACCAGGTGTCGGCGTCGGCCACGGTCAACTGCCCGGCGGGCAGGTCGAGGGGTTCGCCTTCGGGGATGAACGGGCGGTCGTTCTCGGACGGGGATCTCTGCTGGTCGGACATGGGACTCACCTTTCGAACCGGCCTGGCGGAGAAGGCGCGTCGAAGTCGGTGGCGCGGACGGCTGTTCGCCGGGGAGCCCGCGCCACCGGGCGTCCTTCGAGGTGGTCCACGAAGAGTGCGCGCGCGCCCCGGCCGGAGCAAGGGCGCGGACCCGTTGTCACCCGGCCGTGGCGGTGGGCGGTGTTCCGCTAGTCCACACAGGGGATGCCGTCCGCCGGTGGTGGCGGAGAGGGCTTGGTCGTGGTCGGTTTCGACGCCGTCGTGGACGGCTTGGGCGCGGTCAGGCGACCCAGCGTGATGCCCACGGCGGTGTGCATCGCCTCCCGCCCGTCGGCCTCCGGCGTGCCGGTGATCGGCAGGGTGGTGAACCGGACGCCGGTGACCCGCCGGGCCACGTCCAGCACGTCCCAGCCCTCGGAGAGCACGACGTTGCGCTTGGCCACGTCCACCACCGGGCCCAGGGCGGCCAGGCCCTGCTCGCGGACCCGGAGCAGCACCGACTTCAGGAACGCCTGCTGCCGCCGGGTCCGGTCCAGGTCGCCGTGGCGCAGGCCGTGCCGCTGCCGCACGAACGCCAGCGCCTGCGCGGCGTCCAGCCGCTGCTTGCCCGCCGGGAAGTCCGCGCCGGAGAACTCGCGGTCCGCGGTCGCCGCGTTCAGGCACACGTCCACGCCGTCCAGCGCCTCGGCCAGGTGGTAGAAGCCGGTCAGGCTCAGCTCGGCGAACGCGTCCACCGGCACGCCCAGGAACTCCCGCACCGTGGCCACCTGCGCCCGTCGCCCGGCCTCGCGGCCCAGCCACTCCAGCTCCGCCGCGTCGTGCCCGCCCTCGGCGACCAGCCGGCGTTCCTCGTCCTCCTTGGCCCGCCCGTAGGCCTCCTTGATCTTCTCCCGCGGCGTGCCCTCGACGCCGTGCAGCACGGCGTGGTTGTCGCGCGGCACGGACATCGCCGTCGCGGGCGACCCGTCGTCCGGGATGTGCACCAACATCAACGTGTTCGCGTTGTAACCGCCCCGGTCCACGTCACCCGCGTGCAGCTTCTCCAGCACGTCGTCCGGCGGCGGGTTGCCGTCCAGGTCCCGCCGCGTGGTCAGGCCCATGAGCAACACGTTCAGCCCGTCCTCCGAGCGCGGGGCGTCCGCCGGGATCGCCCGCGACCGGCGCAGACCCGTGTCCAGATCGTGATAAGTGGTCCAGGCCACTCCGGACCCGGCCAACACCGCCACCGCCAGCGCGATCCACGCGATCCGCGCCACCACCAGTGAGAACTCCCGCACCGACAACACCCCCCGTCGCGTAGCCTATGGCCGTTCAGACGCTGGGGGGCGCACGGTGGTTGACCGGATCTCACACCTGCCGAGTCTCGCCGCGCTCGCGGTGGCCGGGGTGTTCGCGGGGATCGGCGTCTGGGTGGACGGCGAGCAACCCGGGTGGCTCTTCGGCGTCTTCCTGGTGGTCGGCTCGGTGGTGGCGGCGGCCGTCGTGCGGCCCGTGGGGCTGTGGACGGTCGTCCCGGCGCCGCCGGTGCTGTGCGCGGCGCTCGTGGTGGGCGGGGCCGCACTGGGTGGGAAGTCGTTGCGGGAGTTGGTGATCTCGTCCGCGCCGCTGGTGGTGCGGGCGTTCCCGTCGATGGCGGCGGCGGTGGCGGCCGGTGTCGTCGTCGCGGTGGTGCGTGTGGGGGGAACGTGGTGGCAAAGCAGGTCTTCGTCGACGAGACGGGCAGACGCCGGGGGCTGATGGGTGTGGTCGGCGTCGCGGTGGCGGCGTCGTTGCTGGGGTTGGCGTTGGTGATCCTCGCCACCGTGGTGGGGCAGGCGGGGTGAGGTCGCACTGGATCTCGCTGCTGGTGGGGCTGGCGTTGTTGTTGGGGGCGTTGAGCTTCCACGCGTACGCGACGGCCGTGCCCCCGGCCTCGCCGCGGGCCGCGGCGCCGGCCGAGCCGGTGCCGGCGGGCACGGTGGCGCTGGTCTTCCACGGCGGCCCGGACCCGCGGTACACGCCCCGGTTGCTGGACCGGTTGGCGGCGCGGAAGGCGCGGGCGACGTTCTTCGTCGTCGGGTCGGCGGTCAACCGGCACCCGGAGCTGGTGCGCCGCATGGTCGCCGAGGGGCACGAGGTCGGGGTCGGGACGTTCCGCGCCGGGCCGGACTCCTCGTGGGACGGCGCGTTCAGCCGGGCGGCGCTGGCGGCGGTCGCCCCGGTCCACACCGGACTGTCCGAGGCCGATCCGGACACGGTCGACGTCGAGGTCCGTGACCCGGAGGCGATCCTGGCCGCCACGGACGTCGGCCGGGTCGTGCGGCTGCACGTCACGAGCAGCGCGCCCGGGGTGGTGGACCTCCTCGCCGACCGGTACCCGGGGCACCGGTTCGTCGGGCTGGGCGCGGCGACCGGGCGGGGCGAGGTGGTGACGGCCGGGTTCGGGCAACGGGTGACCGGGCACGCGCTGGCGCTCGCCCAGCGGCACGGCGGTGCGGTCGTGGTCGTGCTCGGGGTGCTGAGCGCGATCGTGGCGGTGCTGGCGTTGCTGCGGACCGTCATGCAGCTGGGGTTGGCGCACACGTCGCGGCGGTTGCGGCGGGCCGACGCGGTGGTGGACGTGGAGCACGCGCCGCCGGTGTCGGTGGTGGTGCCCGCCTACAACGAGTCGGCCAACATCGTCGCCGCGGTGACGTCGATCGTGGCGTCGCGGCACCCCGCCCCGGTCGAGGTGGTGGTGGTCGACGACGGGTCCACCGACGGGACCGCCCGGCTGGTCGAGGACCTCGGGCTGCCCGGGGTGCGGGTGCTGCGGCAGGAGAACGCCGGCAAGCCGGCGGCCTTGAACGCGGGCATCGCCGCGGCGCGGCACGACGCGCTGGTGCTGGTGGACGGCGACACGGTGTTCGAGCCGGACACGGTGAGCAAGGTCGTCCGGCCGCTGGGCGTGGACGGCGTCGGCGCGGTGTCGGGCAACGTGAAGGTCGCCAACCGCGGCGGGGTGTTCGGGCGGTGGCAGCACCTGGAGTACTGCGCGGGGTCCAACCTGGACCGGCAGATCCTCAACGCCCTGGGGTGCCTGCCGACCATCCCCGGCGCGATCGGGGCGTTCCGGCGGGAGGCGCTGGCGGAGGTCGGCGGGATCAGCGCCGAGACGCTCGCCGAGGACACCGACGCGACGATGGCGATCACCCGCGCCGGGTGGCGGGTGGTGTACGAGCCGGGGGCGCGGGCGTGGACCGAGGTGCCCACCGGCGTGCGCGGGCTCTACCGGCAGCGGTACCGGTGGTCGTACGGGACGTTCCAGTCGATGTGGAAGCACCGCGCGGCGCGGGGGCGGATGGGTCGGCTGGGGCTGGCCTACCTGCTGCTGTTCCACGTGGTGCTGCCGTTGCTCGCGCCGGCGTTGGACGTCTTCGTGGTCTACGGGGCGTTCATCGCGGACGCGCCCTGGGCGCTGGTGGTGTGGGCGCTGTTCCTGGTGATGCAGACGGTGAGCGCCGGGTACGCGTTGCGGCTGGACGGCGAGTCGCTGAAGCCGTTGTGGACGTTCCCGCTGCAACAGCTGGCCTACCGGCAGCTGACCTACCTGGTGGTGGTGAAGTCGCTGGTCACGGCGTTGCACGGGACGCCGGTGCGGTGGCAGTCGGTGGGCCGGACCGGCTTGGCCGAAGTGGGCACGCGCTAGCCGAGGCGGCGGCGACCGGCCGGACCGCCGGGGGCGATGACCGGCCGGACCGCCGCCGGCCGGCGACCCCGGCCGGACCGCCGGGAGCCCGGGACGCGGTGTGCGCCCCGGGCCCCGGTCGTTCCTACTCGATCACCTTGATGGCCCCCGCCGGGCACAGGTGGGCGGCCTCGCGGGCCTCCCGCTCGTGCCCTATCGGTTCGGCGGTCAACAGGACCACCGTGCCGTCGTCCTCCGACTGGTCGAAGACCGCCGGGTCGGTCAGGGCGCACATGCCCGAACCGGCGCAGCGCTCCGGGTCCACCTCGATCCTCATGAGAACGCCACCGGCAGCTTGTGCACGCCGTAGATGGCCATGTCGTCCCTCATCGGCACCTCCTCCGCGGGCACCGCCAGGCGCAGGTCCGGGAACTCCCGGAACAGGGCCGTGAAGCCCACCCGCATCTCGATGCGCGCCAACTGCTGGCCCAGGCACTGGTGCACACCGTGCCCGAACGCCACGTGACCCGTCGCCGGGCGGTGGATGTCGAACTCCTCCGGGTGGTCGAACTTGGCCGGGTCCCGGTTGGCCGTCGGGATGTGGATGTTGACCGAGTCCCCCGCCTTGATGGTGACGCCGCCCAGCTCGACGTCCTCCAGCGCGACCCGCGTGGTGCCGAACTGGACGATGGACAGGTAGCGCATCAGCTCCTCGACCGCGTTGTCGACCAGGGACGGGTCGGCCTTCAACGCGGCCAGCTGCTCCGGGTGGTTCAGGAGCGTGAGCGTGCCGATGCCCAGCATGTTCGCCGTCGTCTCGTGGCCGGCGACGAGCAGGAGGAGCCCCATGTTGGCGACCTCCTCGTCGGTCAGCTCGCCGGTCTGGACCAGGCCGGTGAGCATGTCGTCGCCCGGATCGTCGTGCTTGCGCCGCACCAGGTCGGCGACGAAGTCCTCGATCCGCTCGAACGCCGCCCTGATCTCCTCGAAGTCGTGGGTCAGGGTGAACGACGTCCGGGTGTCCCGCTGGAACGACTCGCGCTCCTCGTAGGGCACCCCCAGCAGCTCGCAGATCACCATCGAGGGCACCGGCAGCGCGAACGCCTCCACCAGGTCCGCGCCCGGGCCCTGCGCCCGCACGTCGGCCAGGTGTTCGCGCACGATGGCCTCGATCCGGGGGATGAGCTGGTTCATCCGCCGGACGGTGAACTGGCCGGTCAGCAACCGGCGGTACTTGGCGTGCTCCTGGCCGTCCATGTTGATGAACATGCCCGGCTTGGCCGGCGGCTGCGGCGGGATCGGCTTGCCGCCCACGCGGATCGGCGAGCGCTGGAGTTCCACCCGGTTGCTGAACCGGTTGTCCGCCAGCACCTCCCGCGCGAGCGCGTGGGTCGTCACCAGCCAGCCCAGGTGGCCGTCCGGGAACGAGATCCGGGTGATCGGCTCGCTCTCGCGCAACACCCCCAGTGCCGCGGGCGGGTCGAACGGCGAACTGCGCGTGGTGGGCAGTTCGGGGTACAGCGTTTCGGTCATCTCGCACACCTCCCAGTGCGTCAGGGACCTACTTCGCAAGCTACAGAAGATTCACGAACCCGTGAAGTAAATAAGCCGTAAGTGAATCGAGCTAGTACGAGCCGTAGTACATGTGCTACAAATCGCCCGACAACTTCGACAGGGGGAGGTGGCCGGCCTTGGTCATCGAGGTGCGCGACCTGCGGATGCGCTACGGCACCGCGGACGTGCTGCACGGGGTGGACTTCGCGGCCGAACGCGGCGAGGTGGTCGCGCTGCTCGGGCCCAACGGGGCGGGCAAGACGACGACGATCGAGATCCTGGAGGGCTTCCGGATGCGCTCCGCGGGGCACGTCCGGGTGCTGGGCGTGGACCCGGCCAAGGGGGACGAGCTGTGGCGCGCGAAGCTGGGCGTGGTGCTGCAGTCGTGGCGCGACCACGCCCGCTGGAAGGTCCGCGAGCTGCTGGACCACCTCGGCCGCTACTACGCGCCCTACGGCACCCCCGACCGGACCCGCCCGTTCGACACCGACGAGCTGATCAAGACCGTCGGCCTGGAGGAGCACGCGCACAAGAAGTCCGGCAGGCTCTCCGGCGGCCAGCGCCGGCGGCTGGACGTGGCGATCGGCATCGTCGGCAAGCCGGAGCTGCTGTTCCTGGACGAGCCGACCGCGGGCTTCGACCCGCACGCCCGCCGCGAGTTCCACGACCTGGTGCACCGGCTGTCCGACCTGGAGGGCATGACCATCCTGCTCACCACCCACGACCTGGCCGAGGCGGAGAAGCTCGCCGACCGCATCCTGGTGCTCGCGGGCGGGCGGATCATCGCCGACGGCAGCCCCGACCAGCTCAGCCGCCAGGTCGAGGGCCAGTCCGAGGTGCGCTGGACGCAGGACGGCACGCGGCACGTCCACGCCACTGACGACGCGACGGCGTTCGTGCGCACGCTGCTGGGGCAGCACCCCGCCGGCATCTCGGAGCTGGAGGTGCGGCGCAGCACGTTGGAGGACACGTACCTGGAGCTGGTGCAACGGTTCGAGAGCGGCCAGATGGCCGGCCGGGAGGTGGCGGCGCTGTGAACCCGACGACGCACGCGGTCCGACTGGGCTTCCAGCGCGGCTGGACGGAGTTCCGCCACTCGCTGGGCAGCTCGGACCAGGTCTACAACCTGTTCATCGCCATCGCCTACACCCTGGTGCTGTTCTTCCAGCGCGACTCGAAGGTGGACGGCACCACGCTGTCCCTCGCCGCGCTGTCGCTGCCCGGCATGATCGGCGCGTCGGTCGCGTTCGGCGGCCTGGTCGGCCCGGCCGGCCAGCTCTCGCTCAACCGCGAGGACGGCACCCTGCTGCGGGCCAAGGCCGTGCCCAACGGCATGGTCGGCTACGTCGTCGGCCGGGTCGTCCAGACGTCGCTGGACATCTTCTTCGGCCTGGTCGTCGGCATCCTGCCCGCGCTGATCCTGATCCCGGACCTGACCGACGCGGGCCTGGCCGGGTGGCTCGCGGTGCTGCCCGTGCTGCTGCTGGGCCTGGCGGCGACCCTGCCGTGGGGCGCGATCGCGGGGTCGATCGCCAAGAGCCCGCAGGGCGCGATGGGTTTCACGATGTTGCCGATGATGGGGGTGGTCGCGATCTCGGGCATCTTCTACCCGATCCACGCGTTGCCGGGGTGGCTGCAGGGCCTGGGCCAGGTCTTCCCGGTGTACTGGGTGGGACTGGGCGCGCGGTCGGCGCTGCTGCCGCACGAGGCGGCGGCGGCCGAGATCGGCGGGTCGTGGCGGACGCTGGAGATGGTGGGCGTCCTGGGGGTGTGGGCGGTGGTCGGGTTCGTGCTCGCGCCTACGATCCTGCGACGGATGGCCCGCCGCGAGTCGGGCGCGGACATGGAGCAACGCCGGCAAGCGGCGTTGCAGAGGGGCATGGGGTGAGCGAGACCGTCCACAACCGGATCGCGATGCTGCGCGCGGAGCGCGGCGTCTCCCGCCGGCAACTCTCCGAGGCCCTGGGCATCCACTACCAGACCGTGGGCTACCTGGAGCGCGGCGAGTACAGCCCGAGCCTCTACCTCGCGCTGCGCATCGCGCAGTACTTCGAGGTGCCGGTGGAGGTCGTCTTCTCCACCGACCCGTTCCCGAGGTTGGGCAGCGGCGAGCGATCCGCTTGAGACGGGCGCACCCGCCGGCGGTGTCGCCGGCGGGTGCGCGTGCGTCACCCCAGCATCGACTCGACCACGTCGGCCGCCGCGGTGGTGCCGCCGGCGTGCCGGATCTCCTCCCGGATGGCGGCCAGGCGGCCGGCAACGGCGGGGTCCTCGACCAGTCCGGTGACCGCCGCGCGCAGCGACTCGACGCTGACCCGCTCCATCGGCAGGTAACGGCCGACGCCCAGCTCCACCAGCCGCATGGCGTTCATGTGCTGCTCGCCGATGGTGGGCACACCGACCATCGGCACCCCGTGGAACAGGCCTTCCATGGTCCCGCCCATGCCGCAGTGCGTGATGAACGCGGTCGCCTTGGACAGGACGTCCAACTGCGGCACCCACGGGTGCAGTTCGACGTTGTCCGGCACCTCGCCCAGGTCCTCAGGGCGGACGTGCCGGCCGATGTTCATCACGACCCGCCAGTGCGTGCCGCCGAACGCCTCGACGCACGTCCGGTAGAACGCGGGCTCGTCGGTGTAGGCCGACCCGAGCGAGACGAGCAGCACCGGGCGGTCGTCCGGGCGTTCCCACGAGCCCTGGAACGAGCGGTCGCCGATGCACGGGCCGACGAACGTGTACTTGTCGGGCACCGAGTCGCCGTTGAGCTGGAACGACCGCGGGATGCTCACCACCGCCCGGTCCGGGTGGCCGACGAACGTCCGCGCGTCGGTCGGCTCGCCCTCGGCGGTCAGCCAGTCCTGGATCTCGGCGAAGACCGCCTCCACCTCAGGCGTGTCGTACAGGTCCTTCATGTCCTCCTCCCAGCCGTCGTAGGCGACGAACGTGGGGGAGAACTGGACCGCCGGCACGCCCCACCGCCGCGCGAGGATGCGGGCGGGCCACGCGCCGATGTCGTAGACGACCAGGTCCGGGCGGTCGGCGTCGTAGCGCTGTTCCAGGACCGGGAGCAGGGCGACCGCCTCGGCGAGGAACAGCCGCATGGCCGGGGCCATGTCGGTCGGCCACTGTTCGTCGGAGGTGGGCAGCGTGGTCGGGTAGCGGACCGGCTGCGCTCCGGCGTGCTCGACCGGGTCGGTGAACCCGGCCGGGACGGCGTAGGTCACGCGGTGGCCCCGGGCGATCAGTTCGGTCACGACGGGCAGCGTCGGCGTGATGTGCCCGTGGCCGGGGATGTTGAGGAAAGCGATGTGGGACAAGGTGTTCTCCAGGATTCCGGGTACGGCTCGGGACCCCCGCGGCGCGGGGGCGGGCGGCGCGAGCCGGAATCAGAGGTAGAAGACCTGGAATCCCCACATGGGAACCACGGTAGCGGGCCGGTCGAGTGGTTTCCTCAGCTCCCGAACACGCCGCGCAGAGCGGTCCGGATGGCGTCGGTCAGTTCGGCGCGGGACTCGGGACCGCCCGGGGTGGGCGCGTTGAGCGCTCCCGCGCCGACCAGGCGGTCGAACAGGAGGCCGTCCAGGAACGCGACCAGCGCGCGGCCCTGGCGCTCGGCGTCCGGCACGCCGGCCCGTTCGAGCATCCGGCGGGCCATGTCCCGGGCCTGCGCGCCGTGGGCGAGGATGCCGCGCAGTTCCGGGTGGTGGGTGGCCTCCAGCAGGCACGCGTAGCGCGCGAGGGTGCGCTCGCGGCCGGTGGTCATCCACGCGTCGAGGACGCGGGCCATGCCCGCGGACAGCGCGTCGAGGTCGGTCACGTCGACCAACTCGGCGACCTCGGCGGTGTCCTGGTCGGCCAGCCGGCGCACCACGCCCTCCACCAGGGCTTTCCGCGTGCGGAAGTACGCGGACGTCGAACCCTGCGGCAGGCCGGCCTCCGCGTCCACGGCGCGGTGGGTCAGGCCGCGCATGCCCCTGGTCGCCACCACGTGCACGGCCGCGTCCGCGATGAGCGCCACCCGGTCGGACAAAGTCGGCACCTCCTTCTACAGCTGTAGAGTAGCTTCTACACCTGTAGAAGGGAGCACGGCGTGCGTGCTGTGGTCGTGGGGGGCGGGCTTGGCGGGGTGGCCGCCGCGGTGGCGTTGCGGAAGGTCGGCTGGGACGTCGTCGTGCTGGAGCGGGCGGCCGAGTTCGGCGAGGTCGGGGCCGGGATCGGGATGATGCCCAACGCGATGCGCGCGCTCGACGCGCTGGGCCTGGCCGACGAGGTCCGGCGGATCGGCACGCCGCGGGTGGCCGGGGGAGTGCGGGACCGGCGGGGTCGGGCGCTGGTCCGGGTCGCCGCCGGGGAGCACGTCGTGGCGGTGCACCGGGCGGACATGCACCGGGTGCTGCGGTCGGCGCTGCCCGAGCGGTGCCTGGTGACCGGTGTCGAGGTCCGGTCGGTCGAGGACCTGGACGCGGACCTGGTGGTGGGGGCCGACGGGATCCGCAGCCGGGTGCGCGAGGAGCTGTTCCCCGGACTGCCCCGTCCGGTCTACGCGGGGGCGACGGCGTGGCGGAGCGTGACGACCGTGCCGTTCGCGCGCGAGCTGGAGGTGGGCCAGACGCTCGGCCCCGGGACGGAGTTCGGCATCCTCCCGCTGGGGGACGACCGGGTCTACTGGTACGCCGCCACCCTGGCTCCGGCCGGGGGAGCCGCCGCCGACGAACTCCGCGAGGTGCGACGGCTGGTCGGGCACTGGCACCGGCCCATCGCCGACCTCCTCGACGCGACCCCGCCGGGGACCGTGCTGCGGCACGACGTCCACGAGCTGCGCACGCCGCCGCCGTCCTACGTCCGGGGCCGGGTGGCGCTGCTCGGCGACGCCGCCCACGCCATGACCCCCTACCTGGGGCAGGGCGCGTGCACGGCCATCGAGGACGGCGTGGTGCTCGCGGCGGCGCTGGCCCGGTTCGACGTGCCCGAGGCGTTGGCGCACTACGACCGCCAACGCCGGCCGCGCGGGCTGAAGGTGGCCCGGATGTCGCGGTTGGCGGGCCGGTTCGGGCACCGCCTGCGCCACCCGGCGGCCGTCGCCGCGCGCGACACCGTCCTGCGCGCGATGCCGACGAGGGCGGCCGTCCGGGGCATGTCCGCCCTCACCGCTTGGCGGGCACCGACGTTGTCACCCGATAGGTGAAAAATGGACCGTGATGCAAATCACGGGTCACCGCCGCGAGTCGAGCGGATAACAATCGAATATCACTCGTTTTCGCAGGATTCGTCACTCTTTCGCCGGATCAAGCACTCACCGTGTGGCGTCGATCGCCGGCCGTGTCGGACCCCAGGTGCCCGACACGGCGGTGCACCATCCACGAAAGTGCAACTACGGTGTCGCGCCATGGCCCCCGTCCCCGCTTGTCCGACTGAAGCCATCCCCCTGCGCACCACCTCCGTCGACCTCGCGGAGGCCGACGACTTCATCCGCCTGCACCGCTCCGAGCACCCCGAGGAGGGCCCGGTCGAGCACCGCTTGGCCGAGGTCCACGCGGAGGTCGCCGCGACCGGCACCTACCGGCACACGGCGGCCGAACTGGCCTTCGGCGCCCGCGTGGCGTGGCGCAACAGCGCCCGCTGCATCGGTCGCCTGTACTGGCGCAGCCTGAAGGTCCGCGACCTGCGCGACCTGCGGGACCCGAAGGAGGTCGCCGACGAGTGCGTCGAACACCTCAAACTCGCCACCAACGGCGGCAAGGTCCGACCGGTGATCACCGTGTTCGCCCCCGACGAGCCCGGCCAGCCCGGTCCCCGCATCCGCAACGAGCAGCTGATCCGCTACGCCGGCTACCGCGGCCCGGACGGCGGCGTCCTCGGCGACCGCCGCAACGCCGACCTCACCGACCACGTCATCGGCATGGGCTGGCGCCCACCGGCCGACCGCGGCCCGTTCGACGTGCTGCCGCTGGTGGTGGAACGCGAGGACGCGGACCCGTACCTGCTGGAACTGCCCCGGGACGCGGTGCTGGAGGTGCGGATCAGCCACCCCGAGTACCCGTGGCTGGGTGACCTGGGGCTGCGCTGGCACGCCGTGCCGGCGATCAGCAACATGCGCCTGCGCATCGGCGGCGTGGACTACCCGGCGGCCCCGTTCAACGGGTGGTACATGGGCACGGAGATCGGCGCTCGGAACTTCGCCGACACGGACCGGTACGACCTGCTGCCGTACCTGGGCAAGCGGATGGGGCTGGACACGTCGAAGGTGCAGACCCTGTGGAAGGACCGGGTGCTGGTCGAGCTGAACCGGGCGGTGCTGCACTCGTTCGGGGAAGCGGGGGTGACGATCACGGACCACCACACGGAGTCGGACCGGTTCCTGACGCACCTGCGGAAGGAGGAGGCGGCGGGACGGAGCTGCCCGGCGGACTGGACGTGGATCGTGCCGCCGATGTCGAGCGGGATCACCAGCGTGTTCCACCGGTACTACGACAAGGGCGAGCTGCTGCCGAACTTCTTCCCCGGCGACACGAAGGGCGTGTGCCCGATCATCCACTAGCAGTGGCCCGGCGCGGTTGGGCGGTTGTGCGGTTCGGCTTTGCTGCCGGTGGAGGTCCACCCCGCCAGCAGCAAAGCCCCCGGCGCCCGCCGCGCTCGTCGCCCCCGCCCTTCCGTCCGCCCCCGCCTCCCGCCCTCCATCCGCCCTTGCCCGGAGCGCGTCTCATTAGCACGCCAGTACGCCCGTCCGGTTAAAGTCAACGGTGGATGTGGTGTGGATCACCTTTGATCGACTACTGTGACTCTCCGTGAGAGTGGGCATCCCCGCGGAGTCGCGGCCCGCCGAGCGCCGCGTAGCCGGTCTACCGGAAACGGTGACCACGCTGATCGGCGCCGGTCTCGCCGTGGACGTGCAGTCCGGAGCGGGCGTTCACGCCCGTGCCTCGGACGAGTCCTACCGGGCGGCCGGCGCCGAGGTCGTCACCCAACACCCCGCGGGGACCACCGAGGTCGTGGTCTCCGTGCAGCCGCTGGAACTGGAGCGCGCCAGGAAGCTGCGCGAGGGCGACATCACCGTCAGCTTCCTCTCGCCGTCCGCCGAACTCGACCTGGTCCGCACCCTCGCCGAGCGCGGCGTCACCGCGTTCAGCCTCGACCTCCTCCCGCGCGTCACCAGGGCGCAGAGCGCCGACGCGCTGTCCTCCCAGGCCCTGGTGTCGGGGTACCGCGCGGTCCTGCTCGCCGCGCAGCACCTGCCGCGCTTCCTGCCCATGTTCACCACCGCCGCGGGCACCGTCCCGCCCGCCAAGGTGCTCGTGCTGGGCGCGGGCGTGGCCGGGTTGCAGGCGATCGCCACCGCCCGCCGGCTGGGCGCGGTGGTGGAGGCCTACGACGTGCGCCGGGCCGCCGCCGAGGAGGTGCGCAGCCTCGGCGCGAAGTTCCTGGAATTGGAACTGGAGTCCCAGGACGGCGTGTACGCCGCCGCCCAGTCCGAGCAGTTCCTGGAGCGCCAGCGCGAACTCATCGCCGAACGCGTCGCCCAGAGCGACGTGGTCGTCTCCACCGCCGCGGTCCCCGGCCGCAAGGCGCCGGTCCTGGTCACCACCGACATGCTCAAGGCGATGACCCCGGGCTCGGTCGTGGTGGACCTGGCCGCCGAGACCGGAGGCAACGTCGTCGGGTCGCGACCCGACGAGGACGTCTGGGTCGGCGAGGTCCTCGTGCACGGCGTCCGCAACCTGCCGAGCAGCATGCCGGTCCACGCCAGCCGCCTGTACGCGCGCAACGTCGCCAACTTCCTCGGCCTGATGACCGCGGACGGCCGGGTCGTGCCGAACCTGGACGACGAGGTGCTCGGCGGGGCCTGCCTCACCCACGCCGGCGAGGTCCGGCACGCGCCCACCAGGGAGCTGCTGTGATCGATCTCCTGACGATCTTCGTGCTGGCCGTGTTCGTGGGCTTCGAGGTGGTCTCGAAGGTCTCCACGATCCTGCACACCCCGCTGATGTCGGGCGCCAACGCCATCCACGGCGTGATCCTCGTGGGCGCGGTCCTGATCACCGGCCAGGCCGAGGGCGGGGTCGAGCTGGTGCTCGGCCTGCTCGCGGTCTTCCTGGCCACGGTGAACGTCGTCGGCGGCTTCGTGGTCACCGACCGGATGCTGGAGATGTTCAAGGGGCACAAGCGATGAACTGGGTCCAGCTCGCCTACCTGGCCGCCGCGCTGTGCTTCATCCTGGCGCTCAAGGGCCTGAGCACTCCCCGGTACGCCCGCGTCGGCAACCTCGTCGGCGCGGCGGGCATGGCCCTGGCGGTCGTCACGGCCCTGTTCTCGGTGACCCACAACCTGGTCCTCATCCTGGTGGCGATCGCCGCCGGCACGGTCGTCGGCATCCCGGCGGCCCGCCAGGTCAAGATGACCGCCATCCCGCAGATGGTGGCCCTGTTCAACGGCGTGGGCGGCGCGGCGGCGGCGCTGGTGGCGCTGACCGAGTTCCTGGAGGTCGCCGACGGCGGCGTGCTGTTCGACGTGGCCACCGTGCTGACCGTCCTGATCGGCTCGGTCAGCTTCTCCGGCAGCGTCGTGACCTTCCTCAAGCTGCAGGAGGTCATGACCACGCGGCCGGTGCTGCTGCCGGCGGGCCAGATCGTCAGCATCGCCGTGGCCGCCGTCAGCGCGCTGCTCGCCCTGGCCGTGCTGTTCACCGATTCGAATGCGCTGCTGGTGCTGCTCGCGGTGGCCGGCCTCGCCCTCGGCGTGCTGTTCGTGCTGCCCGTGGGCGGCGCGGACGTGCCGATCGCGATCTCCCTGCTCAACGCCTTCACCGGCCTGGCCGTCGCCGCGTCCGGTTACGTCCTGGGCAACACCCTGCTCATCGTGGCGGGCACGCTCGTCGGCGCGTCCGGCACGATCCTGACCCGCCTGATGGCCCAGGCCATGGGCCGACCGCTGACGAACATCCTGTTCGGGGCCTTCAAGGCCGCGCCGCCGACCGCCGGCGGCGGGGAGCAGCGCACGGTCCGCGCCGGAACCGTCGAGGACGTCGCGATCCTGCTCGGGTACGCGCACTCGGTGCTGGTCGTGCCCGGGTACGGGCTGGCCGTCGCCCAGGCCCAGCACGCGGCGCGCGAGCTGGCGCAACTGCTGGAGTCGCGCGGCATCGCGGTGGACTACGGCATCCACCCGGTCGCCGGCCGGATGCCCGGCCACATGAACGTGCTGCTGGCCGAGGCGGACGTGCCCTACGAGCAGCTGAAGGAGCTGGACGACGTCAACCCCGGCATGGGCAGCGTGGACGTGGTGCTGGTCGTCGGCGCCAACGACGTGGTCAACCCCGGCGCCCGGGACGAGCCGTCGAGCCCCATCTACGGCATGCCGATCTTCGACGTGGACAAGGCCAAGTCGGTGGTGTTCATGAAGCGGTCGATGCGGCCCGGTTTCGCCGGCGTCGACAACGAGCTGCTCTACAACCCCAAGACCACGCTGCTGTTCGGCGACGCCAAGGACTCGCTCACCAAGCTGCTCACGGCGGTCAAGAGCCTCTAGAGCTCGTAACCCGGGGACGGCGGGCCGGTGAACGGGCCGAAGGCCGCGTCGGCGTTCTTCGCGGCCCACCAGTCCGCCAGGTGCGGGGTCGGGACGTCCGGGACGCACACGGTGTAGCCGGCGGCCCGGATCGTCTCGATCATCAGGCCGATCGCCCGGTGCGGCAACGATTCCTCTTCCCCCGCCAGGCGGTCCACCACCGACGGGGCCAGGACCAGCGCGTCCACCGGCAGCTCGCCGAGCAGGGACAGTTCCGCCTGGCCACCGTTGAAGCCGGACAGGGCCAGGGCGATGCCCATCTCCCGGAGCACCTCGGCGTTGTCGCCGTCCTCGTCGAGCATGGCGCGGGTGTCCAGGTACAGGCGCAGGTTCGCGCCCGGTAAACCCGTTTCGTCCAGCACCCGTTTCACCGTGGCGACCAGGTCCTCGTCGCGGGACTGCATGGGCGACAGCTCGAAGTGCAGCGTGCCCGCCGACCACAGCGCGGCGGCCTCGGCGGCTTCGCGCAGCGCCCACTGGCCGAGCTTGAGCGACAGGCCGTTGGTCTCGGCCATCTTCACGCAGTCCCGGTGGTCCAGGTCGTCCCAGCGCAACCGCGCCAGCCGGCCCAGCGGGGTCCGGGACGCCAGGTCGAGCACCGGCCGGAACTCGACCTCCAGCTCCGAGTCCCGCAGCGCGCCGGGCATCCGCGCGGCCCGCGCCAGCCAGGACCGGGACGTGGTGTCCTGGGGCCGGTCGTAGGTCTGCCACTGGCCCTTGCCCTTCGCCTTGGCGCGGCGGAGGGTGGCGTTGGCGGCGCGGAGCAGCTCCTCGGCGGGCCAACCCTGGGCCGGGCGGTCCACCACGCCGATACCGGCGCTCAAGGCCGCCCCGCAGGACATCGGGGCCTCCAACGCGGCGGTGACGCGTTCGACCACCTGCGGGACTTTGGGCGTCTCCGGGCGGTTGGCGACCACCACGGCGAACTCGTCGCCGCCGATCCGCGCCACCACGGCCTGTTCGCCGGAGAACACGGTCCTCAGGCGTCGCGCGACCTCGCGCAGCAGCTCGTCGCCCTTCGCGTGGCCCATCCCGTTGTTCACCACGTTGAAGGCGTCCAGGTCCAGGTGGTACAGGGTGATCCCGCCGGGCGCCGACCGGTGCATCGCCTCCAGCCTGGTCACGAAGTGCTGCCGGTTGGACAGGCCGGTGAGCCAGTCGTGCAGGAGCTGGTGGTCCAGGTTCTTCTGCAGCAGGTGCAGCTCGGTGACGTCCTCGGCCATCGTCACGTGGTACGCGGGAGCGCCGTCGGCGTCGCGCAGCAACGACACCGCCAGGTGCACCCACACCGGGTCGCCGTCCCCGCCGAGCAGCCGGCGCTGCTCGCGGAAGCGGTCCACCCGGCCCGCGCCCACGGCCCGGTACAGGCCCGCGAGCGCCTCCCGGTCGTCCGGGTGAAAGACCTCGACCAGCCGGCGGCCCGGCAGCTCCGCGTGCGGCACGCCGAGCATCTCGCCCAGCGCGTCGTTGGCCTGCACGCACACCCCGCGCAGGTCGGTGATCGCGATGCCGAACGCGGCCGTGCTGAACACCTCGCGGAACCGGCTCTCGCTGACCTTCGCCACCCGCTCGGCGCGCGTCTTGGCGGCCATCAGCGCGCGCTTGATCTCCTCCTGCTGGTCGAACGCGTCCAGCCGCATGGCGATGGCGAAGCTGGTGCTCAGGCTGCCCAGGATCGCCACGACCTTCTCGGGCAGCTGCGGCACGTCCTCCAGCTCGGGCGTGAACAGCAACGTGCGGCCGAGGACCTCCACCGTGCGCTGCAACGTGTCCGGCCCGTTGAAGTGGGCCTTCACCAGCCGTTCGCCGACCACCGCGACGGGCTCGACGGTGAACGGGTCGGCCTGCACGGCGTCGGCGATCACGTCGACCAGGCCGAGCAGGAACTCCTCGATCTCCGCCGGGGACAGCGGCACGTAGGCCGTCGGGTAGACGGCCGCCAGCCACTCCCGGGCCAGTTCCCGCCGCCGCGGTCTAGCCGGTGGCGTCATGTGGTCTCACCGCTTGTGGCCCACTCCCGCGAAGATGCCCGCCTGGTCCGGGTCGTCACGCCCGGCGACCCCCTCTTCCGGCCGCCACAGGGGCAGCGGCACGACACCCGGTTCGACGACCTCGAACCCGTCGAAGAGCGCGGTGATCTCCGCGTGGGTGCGCGGGAACACCGGGTTGAGGCTCTTCTTCATCACCTCGACGATCCCCGCCGTCTCCACGGGCTGCAAGTCCGACGTGAAGTGCGACAACGCCAGCGCGCCGCCCGGCGCGAGGGCGTCCCGGTAGACCCCGAGCACGCCGACCGGGTCGCACTCCGGCGGCACGAAGTGGAACACGCCCACGGCGAGCACCCCGATCGGCTCGGCGAAGTCCAGCAGACCGGTGCGGCGGACGGCGGCCAGCACGGTGTGCGGGTCGGTCACGTCCTCCTGCAGGATCCGCGCGCGTTCCTCGTGCTCCAGCACCAACCGGCCGTGCGCGACGGCGACGTCCTCGAAGTCGACGTAGACCACGCGGGCGTCGGGCGCGGCGCGGTGCGCGATCCCGTGGACGTTGCCGACGGTCGGCAGGCCCGACCCCAGGTCGAGGAACTGCCGGACGCCGCGGTCGACCAGGTGCAGCACGGCGCGGCGCAGGAACGACCGGTCGAGGCGGACGATGGTGCGCGCGTTGGGCTGCGCCAGCAGGAACTCCTCGGCCAGCGCCCGGTCGGCGGCGAAGTTGTGGCCGCCGCCGAGCAGGTAGTCGCAGACGCGGGCGGCGCTGGGGAGACCGGGGTCCGCGTCGTCCGGGACCCGGCTGCCGTTCCGCGCCACTCCGCCACTCCGCATTCCCCGTGGATAGGACCGGAACCGGTCCTCGCGGGAGGAGGTTACTGAGGGGGCGACACCGGTCGGCAGTGCCCGCGCCCGCTTGTCCCCGATCGGCGTACACCGGCCGGGAAGGCGATCACCGAGCGTGTGATCCCGCGATGTGGACGCCGGACCGCAGTGCCCCGATGGTGTGCCCGGCGGGTGCCCGCGACGAGATCATCCCTTGCGCGGCAAGGCGATCCGGCCGCCGGACGCCCCGCGGGAACACCCGTCCGACCCGGATTCGGGCGGTGTCCGACACATCCGCAGCCAGTACCATTCGCCCATGTCAGACGAGGCACGCACGCTCACGGACGTGGTCACCAGGCTCCGGCGTGCGCTACGCACCAGCATCAGGTCGGAATGGCCCTGGGACTCGCTGCCGATGGCCCAGGTCGAGCTGCTCCAGACGCTGGCCGAGCGCCCGCCCATGCGGGTCGGCGACCTCGCCGCCGAGCTGCGGCTCGCGCCCAACACGGTGAGCGGGCTGGTCGGCCAGCTCATCGAGGGCGGCCTGGTGTCCCGCGCCGGCGACCCGACCGACCGGCGCGTCGCGCGACTGTCGGTGACGCCCCAGGGGCACGAGCAGCTGGCCGTCTGGCAGGCCGCGCACGAGAAGCGCATCGGGACCGCGCTGGACAAGCTCGACCCGGGGGAGCGGGCGGACGTGGTCCGCGCACTGTCCGCTTTGGACCACCTGGTGGACCACCTGCGTGCCCACTGAGCCCGTAGACCCGGACATCGACCTCCACGTCCCGGAGCAGCGGCGGGAGTTGGCCCGGACGCACGGCGGCGTGCTCGCGGTGATCGCGCTCGGCGGCGGTCTCGGCGGCCTGGCGCGCCACGGCGTCGGGCTGCTCGTGCCGGGGCCGTGGGGGACGCTCCTGGTCAACGTCGTGGGCGGCGCGCTGATCGGCGTGCTCATGGTGCTGATCACCGAGCGGTGGCGGGCGCACCCGTTGGCGCGGCCGTTCCTCGGCGTCGGCGTGCTGGGCGGGTTCACCACGTTCTCCGCCTACACCGACGACTTCCGGCGGCTGCTGGCGCCCGGCGGCGTCCCGGCGGCGTTCGGCTACCTCGTGCTGACCCTGCTGGCCGCCGTGGCCGCGACCGCGCTCGCCGCGGCGGTCACCCGGAGGGCGGTCGCGTGACGGCGCTGCTGGTGTTCCTGGGCGCGGCGGTCGGCGCGCCGCTGCGCTACCTCGTGGACCGGTTCGTGCAGTCCCGCCACGACACCGCCTTCCCGTGGGGCACGCTCACCGTGAACGTCGTCGGCTCGTTCGCCCTGGGCTGCCTCGCCGGCGCCGCCGTCTCGCCGGGCACGGCGGCGTTGCTGGGCACCGGGTTGTGCGGCGGCCTGACCACCTACAGCACGTTCGGCTACGAGACCGTGCGGCTGCTGGAGAACCGCGCCCACTTCCACGCCGTCGCCAACGTGGCGGTCAGCGTGGTCGCGGGCGTGGGCGCGGCCCTCCTCGGCTACGCGGTGCTCGCCGACCTCTGAGCCAGCCGGTCCAGCACGGCGGGCAACTCGCCCTCGTGCACCACGCCCAGCCGCTGGGTGGCCCGGGTCAGCGCCACGTACAGGTCGCTCGCGCCGCGCGGCGACTCGGCCAGGATGCCCGCCGGGTCCACCACCAGGACGGCGTCGAACTCCAGGCCCTTCGCGTCCACCACGCCGAGCACGACGACCTGCGCATCCAGGTCGTCCGACGCGCCCGGCACCACCGCGCGCAGCTCCGCGACCTGCGCGGCGGGCACGATCACGGCGAGCTTGCCGTCCCCGATGGCCTCGACCTCCTCGGCGACCAGGGCCGGCAGGGCCGCCGCCGCGGACGCGACCTTCAGGCTCCACGGCTGGTGGCCGCTGTCGCGCACCGACGTCGGCGGCACCAGGTCCGGGTCCACGCCCGCCAGCACGTCCGCCGCGACGGCCATGATCTCCGAGGGCGTCCGGTAGTTGACGGTCAGCTCGGTGAGCTTCCAGCGGTCCATCACGTACGGCGAGAGCACCTCGTGCCACGACGACGCGCCCGCGATGTCACCGGTCTGGGCGATGTCGCCGACGACCGTCATGGACTTGCTGGGGCAGCGGCGCATCAGCGTCCGCCACGCCATCGCCGACAGCTCCTGCGCCTCGTCCACGATGATGTGCCCGAACGTCCACGTCCGGTCCGCCGCCGCGCGCTCGGCCGCGGTCTCGTAGCGCTCCACGCCGTGCCGCTCGGCCAGCCGGTAGGCGTCGACCAGGTCGGTCGCCATGAGGATCTCGGGGTCGGCGTCGTCCTCCAGGTCGAGGATGTCCAGCACGCCCTGCGCGTAGTCGATCGCCTGGCGCCGCTGACGCTCCGCGCGGGCCTTGGCCTCGGTGTCGTCCTCGCCGAGCAGCTCGGCGGCCTCGTCCAGCAGCGGCACGTCGGCGGGCGTCCACTCCGACCCGCGCGGGCGGGCCAGCAGGGCGCGTTCCTCCGGGGACAGCTTGGGCGTGGCCTTGGCCAGCAGGCGCGGGGTGGCGTAGAGGTCCTCCAGGAGCTTCTGCGGGGACAGCGTCGGCCACAGCCGCTCCACGGCGGCCTGGACCCCGGGGTCCTCGCGCAGCTCGCGGCGGATGTCGTCGATGTCGGCCTGGTCCAGCAGGTGCCGGCCGAGCCGGCTCACGGCCTGGGACGCGAGGGTGGAGATGATCTCGCGCAGGAACGTGCGGCGGGCCTCGTTGTGCGGGCGGCGCGTGCGGCGGGCCCGGCCGCGGGCGGCGGTGATCGCCCGGCGGTCCAGCTTGAGCACGTCCTGCTCGAACGGGACCTCCACCAGGGCGGGGGCTTCCTGCCGGTCCTTGACCGCGTGCGCGACCACCTCGGCCATCTCGATGCGGCCCTTGAGCGCGGCGGCCTCGGCGGACTCGCGGCCGGTCGCGGTCAGGTTCGGGAACAGCTCGCCCACGGTGGACAGCAGCACGCCGGTCTCGCCCAGCGACGGCAGCACCTGCCCGATGTAGCGCAGGAACGTGGCGTTCGGGCCGACCACCAGCACGCCGCGCTTGGCCAGCTGCCGGCGGTGGGTGTAGAGCAGGTAGGCGGCGCGGTGCAGGGCGACGGCGGTCTTGCCGGTGCCGGGGCCGCCCTGCACGACGACGACGCCGTTCAGCTCGGTGCGGATGATCCTGTCCTGCTCGGCCTGGATGGTGGCGACGATGTCGCCCATCTGGCCGGTGCGGCTGGCGTTGACCGCGGCGAGCAGGGTGGCCTCGCCGGTCAGCCCTTCGTGCCGGGTGGGGTCCACGGAGTTGATGTCGAGGACCTCGTCGTCGAACCCGACCACCTTGCGCTGCTTGGTGCGCAGGTGGCGGCGGCGCTTGACGCCGTCCGGGGCGGCGGCGGTGGCGAGGTAGAACGGCCGCGCGGCGGGCGCCCGCCAGTCCATCAACAGCGGCTCGTACTCCTTGTCCTCGTCGAACAAGCCGATCCGGCCGATGTAGAACCGCTCCCCCTCGTGGAAGTCGAGCCGACCGAAGCACAACCCGTTCTCGACCGCGCTGTACTGCGCCAACTGGTCGGAGTACATGGCCACCGAGGTGTCCCGCTCGGAGCGCATCTGGTGCGTCCCGCCGGTTTCCCGAAGCGCGCCGGCCAGCCGCTTCGAGCTCAGTTCGCGGAGGTCGTCCAGCCTTCCGTACAGCATCGACACGTATTCCTGCTCCGACTCGATTTCCGCGAGCCGGAGGTCATCGGAGGGGCTTGACAACGTGCCTCATTTCTGGATAGCGTGTTTTATCAGGCTGTGCCGCTTTTCGCCTGACTTCTCTCTGCGCGCGCAGAACGACCAATCTACACGGTGGATCGCCGCCGCGCTCACGTGTTCGGGCCCCGGTTGGTGGCCCACCCGCGGCCGCGCGAGGATGGCTGACCATGCGCCACGACCCCGTCTCGGTCCTCGGGCTCGGCGCGATGGGGCGGCCGATGGCCCGCAACCTCGCCCGCGCCGGTTTCCCGGTCACCGTCTGGAACCGCACGCCCGGCCGCGACGGCGAGGTGCGCGCGGCGGGCGGCACGGCGGCGGCCACGCCCGCCGGGGCCGCGCTGCCGGTGGTGATCACGGTGCTGCCCGACCTGCCGGACGTCGAGGCCCTGCTGGACGGCGGGGAGGGCCTGCTCGCGGGGTGGCGGGACAACGGCGTCGAACGGCCGTTGCTGGTGGTGATGGGCACGCACTCGCCCGAAGGCGTCCGGCGGCTCGGCGCGCGGCTGCACGGCCTGGGCGTGCGGCTGGTGGACGCCCCGGTCAGCGGTGGGGACGTCGGCGCGGAGGCGGGCACGCTGAGCATCATGGTCGGCGGCCACGCCGAGGACGTGCTGCGGCTCAAGCCCTGCTTCGACGTGCTCGGCGACACCGTCCGCCACCTCGGGCCCCTGGGCTCCGGGCAGCTCGCCAAGGCGTGCAACCAGATCGTGGTGGCCACGACCCTCACCGCGATCTCCGAGGCGCTCGCCCTGGCCACCGCCGAGGGCCTCGACGCCGGGGCGCTGCTGGACGTGCTCGGCGGCGGCCTCGCGGGCGGCGCCGCGCTGGAGGTCAAGCGGGACAAGTGGGTCGAGCACGACTTCGCGCCCGGCGGCCGGGCGCGGCACCAGCTCAAGGACCTCGGGTTCGCCACCGAGGCGGGCCGGCGGGCCGGGGTGCCGCTGCCGGTGACCGCCGTCGTCGAGCAGGTGTACGCCGCGATGTGCGCACTCGGGCTCGGCGACGACGACCACAGCGGCGTCTACCAGGTCTACGAGACCCTCACAGGCGGCTCACGCCCAGCGCCCCGGCGATGAACGCCCCGATCCCCGCCATGCCCCGCGCGTTGGGGTGCAGCGGAGCGGCGACCGACGTCGGCACCAGGCCCTCGAACCACTTCTCGGTGACCGGCGCGCACACGTCGTGGCCCACGCTCGGCGGCTCGATGTCCACGAAGGTCGCCCCGCGGTCGGCCGACACCTTGCCCAGCACCGTGTTCAGCCGGTGCACCGACCCCTGGAGGTAGTCGGCGTCGCGCGCCCAGATCGGCTCCTTCGGGTGGCACCCGCCGGGCCGGACGTACGTGCCGTACCCGACGACCACGACCTCCGCCCGCGGCGCCCGCGCCTTGACGGCGTCCAGGCCGGCGGCGAACTCGGCCGCGTAGGCGTCGATCTTCGCCGCGATCTGGTCGCCGCCCGCGGTCAGGCGGTCCTTGCACGACACGCCCAGCGGCTCGGGGAACACGTTGACGCACCCGAGCGCCACGCCGACCAGGCCGATGTCGTTGCCGCCGATGGTGATGGTCACCAGGTCGGTCGTCGGCGTCAGGGCGTCGAGCTGCGGCGGCTGCGGCCCGGTGAACGTCGACTGGGAGGTGGCCAGGTGGTCGGTGGTCGCCCCGGAGCAGCTCACGTCCCGGAACGTCGTCGCGCCGACCCGCGCGGCCAGCACGCTCGGCCAGTTGCGCGTCGAGCGCAGGCAGCCCAGGTCCATCAGCTCCTGGGCGGGGATCAGCGGCCCGGCGGCGGCGGAGTCGCCGAGCGCCACGTACTCCAGTTCCGCCGGGGCGGCAGCCGCGGCCGTCCCCGTCCAGGTGATCGACAACGCCGCCAGCAACACCGGTAGCAGCCTGCGCACGGTCGCCTCCTTCACGTAGTCGAGAGTGGTGCCGGTGACATGATGTGGCCTGCGGCACGCCCCGACACCTGGGAGATCACGCAGACTCGACGAGGAGCTGTTGTGACCCGTCACAACCTGACCATCAACGGTCGGCCGGTCCACGCCCGGCTGACACCGCACCGGGTGATCGCGCGCGAGCTGGTCACCCGGTTCGCCGCCGAGATCCCGCTCTACGCGGCGCTGCCCCGCGAGGAGCTGGACGGCGACATCACCCGGATCACCGCGGCCAACCTGCGGATCGTGGCGCGGATGCTGCGCACGGGCGAGGTCCCCGGCGTGGACGACCTCGGTGAGCTGGCCGAGTCCGCCGCGGTGCGAGCGGCCGAGGGGGTGCCGCTGGGCGCGGTGCTCGCCGCGTACAGCATGGGCCTGCGGGTGATGTGGCACGCCGTGCTCGCCGACGCCGGCCCCGACGACCTGGCCGACGCGCTCGCCGCGACCGACCTCGTCCTGCGCTACCAGGAGGTCGCGGTGTCCGTGGTGGCCACCGCGTACGCCGAGGAGCGGCAGACGATCGTCGGCCACGAGCGGGAGGCGCGGCGCGAGCTGCTGTCGGCGCTGCTGGAGGGCCGGCCGACGGCCACGCGCGTCGGCCCGTCGCACGTCGTGGTGGTGTTCGCGTTCGCCGCCCACCCGGACGAGGCGGTCCCGGGCACCGGCGCGCAGATCGCGGCCCGGCGCAAGGTGCGCCGCGTGCAGGCCGAACTCGACCCGGCCGGCCCGAACTCGGTGGACCCGCGCGGCGGGGTGGCCGTGCTGCCGCCGGAGGCCGACGTGACCGGGGTGGTGCGGCGCTTGCAGTCGGTGGTGGGCGTGACGGCGGCGTGGGAGCGGGCGGCGACGGCCGAGCTGCCCGCCGCGCACCAGCGGGCCCGCGAGGTGCTCGACGTGGTGCTGCGGCTGGGTCGCCCGCCGGGCCTGTACCGGCTCGCGGACGTGCTGCTGGAGTACCAGCTGGGCCGGCAGACGCCCGCGACCGCGGGCCTGGCCGCGCTGCTAGACCCGTTGGGGGACAACCCCGACCTGCTGCCGACGCTGGAGCTCTACCTCGCGGAAGGCCTCAACCGCCGCAGAACCGCGGCTTTGCTGCACGTCCACCCCAACACCGTCGACTACCGGCTGCGTCGGATCGTGGCGCTGACCGGTCTCGATCCGGGCAACCCGGCCGACCTCCAGCACATCGGCGCGGCGCTGGCGGCACGCCGGGTGAGGGCCGCGGCACCCGAAGAGCGGCATCCCGGAGGCACGTGGGTGAAGCCCGATCACACCGGCCGGTGAACCCGGCAGGGTGGAGGGGGTGAAGGAACAGCGCCGGGAACTGGTCCGGCTGTGCCGCTGCGCGGTCGACCGGCCGCGGTGGCAGCTCGGGCTCGCGGTCGTGGTGTCGGTGTGGTCGCTGGCGTGGGTGGCGGGGCAGCCGTTCGGCGGGCCGAGCCCGCTGGACGTGGCCCGCGCGCCGCTCGCGTGGGCCGGGGTCCCGGTGGGGTGGCTGGACGCCGTCGCCGCGTGGTGCGCGGGCCGCACCGGCTGGCTGGCCCCGGTCGGCGGGCTGCTGTGGGCGATGACGACCACCCGGCGGCAGCTGCCCGCGCTGGGCGGGTGGCTCGCGGTGATGGCCGCCGCCCAGTCCGCCGGCTACGGCGCGGTGCACCGGGCGTTGCTGGCGCTCGCGGTGTTCCTGGCGGTGGTGGGGCTGGCGTCGATCCCCGGGCGGCGCGCGTTCGTGGTGGACCGGATCGCGCTGATCCCCGGCGACGTGGCGCGGGCCGCCGCGACCGCCGTGGCGCTGTCGGCCGTCGTGCCGCTGATCGCGCCCGGCCTGGTGGTCGCCGGATTGCTGCGCCCCTATGTCACCCGGCCGCCGCGCCCGCGTTCTGAACGGAAAGAGGAGTCGCCCGCGGGGATCGGCGGCGCATTGCCGCACCAGCGCGGACGGGGCGCGGAACCGGTGCCGGTGAGTTCCCGGCCGCGATCGGGCTAGTCGGCGCGGTCGGGCGCACCGGTGAATCCTCCGGCGTGGAATCGTTTCATACCCAATTGTTCAGGCGCGTGCGGCGTTTGCACCTGGTCTTTTCGGCCGGGTAGTCCAACAAGATGAGCGTTTCTCACATGGTAGTCCGCAGTCCTGCGCAGACGTGCGACGATCCGTGATGAAGCTGTCGCCAATCCTGTGTTTGGGATTACCGGTCCGTATCCATCAAGATGTCCGCGTGCATCAAAATCCCGCCGAAAACCGCTTAGCCAAGGTGATGCGCCGTCAGCCTGTGCAGCAGCGGGGCGCCGCGACGGTGACCGCCATTGTCGACGCGTGCGCCCAGTTGCTGAACCAGTACGACTACGACGACATCACCACCGCCCGGATCGTCGAGCTGGCCGGCGTGCCAATTGGGTCCTTCTACCAATACTTCCCGGACAAGCGTTCTGTTGTGCACGCCTTGGCCCTGCGCGGCATGGAGGAGTACCTCGCGCGGGTGGAAACCCTGTTCACCGAAGGCGGGCTGTCCGCGAACTGGCGGGAAGCGGTGCAACAGGTGGTCGCGGTCTACCTGCGCATGCTCGTCGAAATGCCCGGTTTCGGCCGGGTGCGGTTCAGCGACCTGTTCGACGGGCACCGGCTCGACGCGAGCGTCGACCAGTACGAGCTGATGGCCGAGCGGCTGCGCGAGCTGTTCGTCGCCCGGTTCACCGTGCGCGGCGACGCGCCCGTGGCCCTGACCTTCCGCATGGCGACCCAGACCGCCGACGCCATGTTCAAGCTCGCCGAGCGGGTCGCGCCCGACGAGCGGCCGGTGGTCCTCCGCACCGCCGACGGCGTGATCCTCCGCATGCTCGCCGGGGTGTTCGACCCGGCGTGACCCCACCGCCCACCGCGCTCGGCGGACCGATCGCCGCGTGACTTGCTCCGCCGGTCCGGGTGGTGTGGGGTGGAACGGTGAGCGACTCCCTTGCCGCGGACGGCGACCAGACCTACGACGTGATCGTGATCGGCGGCGGGCCGGTGGGTGAGAACGCCGCCGCCCGGACCGCCGCCGGCGGCCTGCGGACCGCCCTGGTGGAGGCCGAGCGGGTGGGCGGTGAGTGCTCGTACTGGGCGTGCATGCCCAGCAAGGCCCTGCTGCGCCCGGGTCACGCGCTCGCCGCCGCGCGTCGCGTGCCCGGCGTGCCGGTGGGGGACAGGCTCGACGCCGCCGCTGTCCTGAAGCGGCGCAACGAGTTCACCTCCAACTGGGACGACTCCGGCCAGGTGGACTGGGCCGTCGGGGCCGGCCTGGACGTGGTGCGCGGCCGGGGCCGGTTGACCGGCGAGCGGACCGTCGAGGTCGACGGCCGGGTGCTCACCGCCCGCCGCGCGGTCGTGGTGTGCACGGGCAGCGTGCCGCGCACGCCGAACCTGCCGGGCCTGGCGGACGTGGACTTCTGGGGTTCGCGCGAGGCCACGTCGGCGCAGGAGGCGCCGTCGTCGCTGGTGGTCCTCGGCGGTGGCGTGGTCGGCGTCGAGATGGCGCAGGCGTGGGCGCGGCTGGGGTCGGCGGTGACGCTGGTGGTGTCCGGCGAGCGGCCGTTGCCGAAGTTCGAGGCGTTCGCCGGCGACCTGGTGGCCGACGGGTTGCGCGCGGACGGAGTCACGCTGCGCACGGGCGTCAAGGCGACCGGCGTGTCCTCTTCGGACGGTGAGGTGACGCTGGCGTTGTCGGACGGCAGTTCCGTGTCCGGCGCGAAGCTGCTGGTGGCGACCGGGCGGCAGCCCGCGACGTTCGACCTGGGCGTGGAGCGGTTCGGCTTCACCGCAGGCGAAGCGCTGCCCGTGGACGACACCGGCCGGGTCGAGGGCCTGGACTGGCTGTACGCGGCGGGCGACGTCACCGGCCGCGCCCTGCTCACCCACCAGGGCAAGTACGCGGCCCGCGCGGTCGGGACGGCCATCGTGACCGGCGCGCAGAACCCGCAGCCGTGGACGGCCCCCGTCGCGACCGCCGACCACACCGCCGTGCCGCAGGTCGTGTTCACCGATCCCGAGGTGGCGGCGGTCGGGTGGACCGAGGCGCAGGCGCGCGAGGCCGGGCTGGACGTGCGGGTGGTCGACCTGGACATCGCCGTCGCCGGGTCGTCGCTGCACGCCGACGGGTACCGGGGCAAGGCGCGGATGATCGTGGACGAGTCCAAGCGGACGCTGGTCGGGGTCACGTTCGCCGGTCCGGACACCGCCGAGCTGCTGCACGCGGCGACGGTGGCGATCGTCGGCGGGATCACCGTGGACCGGCTGTGGCACGCGGTGCCGGCGTACCCGACGATCAGCGAGGTGTGGCTGCGACTGTTGGAGGCGTACGGCCTCTGACGGTCGGTGTGCCTGCGGTTTCGCGGTGTGCGCGGGGGTACGCCGAGTGCCGTAGGTGTGGTGCGCCATCAGGCGTCACCTCCGCGGATTGCGGCTTCGTCTCATTACACTGCCGGAGGTGACCAGGGGAACCGTTGCACTCGCGAGCGGCGCGGTGTTCTGGTGCGCCCTGGTCATCGCGTCCACGTTCGTGCCGGGTGGACCGGCGTTCGCGCCCATCGCGGCGTACCTGCCGGGGTTCCTGGTTCTGCCCGTGGTGGCTTACACGTTGCTGCGGGCGCGCAGCCACGCGTTGCTGTGCCTGGCGCACGTGCCGCGGGCGTGGCTGGGGGCCGGGTTCGCGGTGGCGGTGGCGGGGTGGCTGTTCTCGTGCGGCGCGCTGGCGGGGCGGCCGGGCACGGAGATGACGAGCACGGTGGCCGGGCTGGCGATCGTGCTGCACGTGACGTTCGGGCTGATCGCGATCGGCCTGGCCCGGACGGGCCGCTGACCGACGGCCTGCGGCCCCCGAGTCGATCGTCTCACGCGGTACCGACAATTCCGCGGGGCACCGAGTCCGCGCGGCACCGATTCCGGCGGCACTGAGTCCGCGCGGGACTGATTCCGCGCGGGACTGATTCAGCGCGGCGCCGATCGTTCCGCGCGTCAGCGGGTCATTGCGTCACCGGTAGGCGCATGGCTTGTTGGGCCAGGGCCACCAGCACCGGGTCGGCCGGGTCGGACTCGCCCTCCGCCCACACCGCCTGCGTGATCCGCACCTGCGAGTCCTTCACCAGCGTCTTGATCGCCGAGTGGTCGAACGTGGCCGGGCCGCCCGGCCAGGACTTGCCCTCCTTGACCAGCGGCGTGATCCCGCCGGTGCCGGCCGCCGTCGTGACCGCGTGCAGTTCGGCGGCCCGCGTGCCGTCCGGCAGGTTCAGCTCCGACACCGCGATGCCGACCTTGCGACCGTCCATCGTGGTCTCGTACACCGCGCGCTTGAGCTGCAGGCACATGTGCCCCGCCAGCCAGACCTGGATGTCGCCGAACGCGTGGTCCGCGCACTTCTCCGTCCGGTCCGCGCCCTTGGGCGAGTAGTTGCGGCCGTCCACGACGACGGTCGTCGGCTGCGGCGCGGTGCTGGTGGCCGACGACGCCTCCGTCGAGCCGCCGGAGGACAGCAACGCCCACGCGGCGACGATCAGCAGCGACACCACCACGGCCGCCGCCGCGTACGGCAGCCACTTCGGGCGGCGCGGCGCGGGCGCGACGCGTGGCAGCAGCATGGTGCTGGCCGACGCCAGGTCCGTCGCCGCGTCCGGGAAGCCCTCGGCGACCAGGTCGCGGACCGCGGGCGGGGTGCCGGTGGGCGCGAGCACGGCGAGCAGCTTCGCCGCGTGGCCCGCCGAGCAGGGGCGGTCGCTGGTGGCCAGTTCGCGGGCGGCGGCGAGCAACGTGGTGGGCTTGGGGTGCAGGACCCGCACGCCCCGGTTGAGGTCCACGGTCGGCTGCACGACCTGACTCACGTACGGGCCGACGGCGACGACGGTGGCCACGGGGAGCGGTTCGCCGCGCATGTCCTGGATGCGGCGGGTGACGGCGGCGCTGGCCTCCAGCGCCTCGGCGGCGGGGCTGGTCGCGCCGTCCGGGCGGGTCAGCGGCCAGCCGTCGATCCTCCACTGGCCGGCCAGTGGGGCCTCCAGGCGCATGGCGGGGTCCGGCAGGTCCACGCCGACCACGACGAGCACGCCGCGCGGCAGCACGACCACCGCGTCCAGCGGACGCGGGCTGTCCGGCGGCGTGACGCCGAGCAGCGCGACACCGCCCAGCACGGAGTCGCCGTGACCCCAGGTGCTGAGCGCGGCCCGCACGTCGGCGCCGACCGCCGAGGGCTCGGCCCCGAGCTTGATCAGGCGCACGAGAACACACCGTTCCACACGATCGGACACCGTAGCGCCGGCGGCACCCGATCGGCGGCGAGGTGGGTGACTTGACACTTTCAGTGACTGCCATCACCGGAACGGGGGTCGATCGTTAGAAGGATCGCTGAACCCTGCACCGGAGGTTCCAACGCCATGCGCAAAGTCGCTTTGGCCGCCGCGGGAGTCCTGGCACTCTCCGTGACCGCCGCCCCCTCCGCCAACGCGGGCCTGCTCGCGCCCGTCTCGACCCTGCTCGGTCCCACCTACTCCGGCACCGTCCTGGTGCACGGCACCGACCTGGCCGCCGCCGAACGCGCGGTCGGCCAGGCCGGCCTGACCCGGATCACCGCGTTCGACCGCATCGGCGTGGTCGCCGCCCGCGGCAGCGCGGCCGGGATCGCCGCCGTGCGGGCCGTCCCCGGCGTGACCTACGTCGAGGCCGACCAGCCGATCCGCTTCACCGGCTCCACCTCCCACACCGCCACCCGCGGCCTCGAAGCGCGCCAGACCCTGACCGGCGCCAACGGCCTCGCCCTGGACGGCAGCGGCGTCACCGTCGCCGTCATCGACTCGGGCGTGGACCCGACGCACCCGGCGTTCCGCACCGCGAGCGGCCAGACCAAGGTCGTCCGCAACCTCAAGAGCCTGTGCGTGGACGAGTCGTCCACCGGCACCGGCTGCATCGTGGACGTGCCCACGTCGGTGGACACCGACACCCTGTCCGTCGGCGGCCACGGCACGCACGTCACCGGCATCGCCGTCGGCGGTGACGTGAAGCTGACCGACGGCACGGTGGTGCGCGGCGCGGCCCCCGGCGCGAAGACCGTGGTCATCTCGACCGGCGCGGCGCTGCTCATCCTCGGCGCCGACGCGGCGCTGAACTGGGTGCTGGAGAACCACGCGGCCCCGTGCGGCGCGGGCGTGCCGGCCTCGACGTGCCCGCCGATCAAGGTGGTCAACAACTCCTACGGCCCGGTCGGCGGTGGCGCGTTCGACCCGAACTCGGCCACCGCGAAGCTCCAGCGGGCGCTCGCCGCGCAGGGCGTGGTGACCGTGTGGGCCAACGGCAACGACGGCGGCGACGGGACGACCAGCCTGTCCAACCCGCCCGGCCAGGACCCGACGCCCGGCGTGATCTCGGTCGCGTCCTACAACGACCAGGACACCGGCACCCGCGACGGCGCGGTGTCGGACTTCTCGTCGCGCGGCCTGGCCACCGACCCGTCGACGTGGCCGGACATCTCCGCGCCGGGCGAGAACATCACGGCGGCGTGCCGGCCGTACCTGGTGATCTGCGCGACGGGCCTCAAGCCGCAGAACGGCCCCGGCCTGCTCGACCTCGGAACGTTCAACACCATTTCCGGCACGTCCATGGCGGCCCCGCACATCGCGGGCATCGTGGCCCAGCTGTTCCAGGCGCGCCCGTCGGCGACGCCGGGCCAGATCGAGGCCGCGCTGAAGTCGAGCGCGTACAAGTACGGCGGCGGTTACGTGCCGGCCGGCGCGTACACGAGCAGCTTCGACCGCGGAACGGGCTTGGTGGACGTGGTGGCCGCGGTCACCTCGCTGCGTGCTCAGTAGATCACGTGATCGTGTCCGGTTGATCTCGGAAAGTGACCCCTCGGCCCACTGAACTGGGCCGAGGGGTCGCGAATCAGGGTCGAAAGTCCTGTATCTGACCCGCCCGGGTGATGAACGTGCTGGTTCTTCTGGCGGACCGCTGCGATCGCGGGCAGAATGACCGGGTCGGGAATTCGCAAGATCGTCCGCAGCACCTCGACAGGCCGTAGGGGAAGACGTCCCTCGTCGAGCAGCGGAGGTCAACGTGAGCACCCGTGGCAGCACCAGTGGCGTGGTCTACGTCCACTCGTCGCCGTCTGCGGTCTGTCCGCACGTCGAGTGGGCGATCTCGGGCACCCTCGGCGAGCGGGCGGACCTCAAGTGGGCGGCCCAACCCGCGGCGCCGGGGCAGTTGCGCGCCGAGGCGGCCTGGACCGGAGAAGCCGGCACAGGCGCCCGACTCGTGGCCGCCCTCAGGGCGTGGCCGATGCTGAGGTTCGAGGTCACGGAGGACCCGAGCCCCGGCGTCGACGGCGTCCGGTACTGCTTCGCGCCCGTGCTGGGGTTGTGGCACGCGCGCACCAGCGCCAACGGCGACATCGTCGTGTCCGAGGACCAGTTGCGGACCCTGGCGGCGAGAAGCCGCGGCGGCGAGTCCTTCGCGCACGGCGTGGACGAGATCCTGGGCGCGGCCTGGGACGACGCCCTGGAGCCGTTCCGCCGCGCCGGCGACGGCGCTCCCGTGACGTGGCTGCACCGCGTGGGCTGACCCTCGCGCGGACCATCGGCCGTGCCACGCTGACCACGGCTCCTGTCGGCCCCCGCCGGTAGAATGGATACCGGGGGGCCGCGGCCCGCGGTGCGCCCGAAACCGCCACGGAACAGTCGGCAGGAATCGCGCCGCGAACCACGCCGCAAAATGCGCTGCGAACCGCGCCGCAAACGCTTGCCACCACCCGCCCGCCACCACCCGTGCGAGCCCACTCCCGTTTCCGCCCGCCGACCCGAGCCGCCGACCCGAGCCGCCGGGCCAGCCGCCGACCCGAGCCGCCGGGCCAGCCGCCGACCCGAGCCGGGCCGCCGCGTCCTCAAGCACCCACGGCCGACAGGTCCAACGCCGCCAACCGCGTCGCGTCCGCGATCACGTCGATCGCCGAGATCCGCCCGCCCACCACGCTGAACCCCATCACCGACAACGGTCCCCGAGGCCCCACCACGACCACCCCGGGCACCCCGTTGACCAGCGCCGGCCGGGCGAGCGGCGACAGCGAGCCCCACAGCGCGGCCTGCCGGGCCACCGCCGAAGCCCCGTCGAGCACCACCGACAGCGGAGCACCCGCCCCCGCGTCCGACCGCAGCACCACCGACGGGTCCAGCACCGCCAGCAACCCCTCGATCGACCCCTCCCGCGCCGCGGCGAAGAAGGCGTCCACCACCTCGCGTTGCTCCGCACGGGAAGCGTCCGGCGCGGGGGCCGACGCCCGCACCCGTCGCCGCGCCCGCGAAGCCGACTGCCGCACGGCCGCCGGCGACCGGTCCACCAGCCCGGCGATCTCCTCGAACGGCACGGCGAACAGGTCGTGCAGCACGAACGCCACGCGCTCGGCCGGCGTCAGCGCGTCCAGCACCACCATCAACGCCAACCCGACCGCGTCGGCCACCGCCACGTCCTCGTCCGGACCGCTGACCACCGGGTCCGGCACCGACACGCCCAGCGCCTCGCGCCGCCGCTCCCGCGACCGCAGCACGTTCAAGCACACCCGGCTCACCACGGTCGTCAGCCACGCCGCCAGGTTGTCCACCTCCGACGGCGAAGAACGCGAGTACCGCAGCCACGTCTCCTGCACGGCGTCCTCCGCGTCGGCGAAGGACCCCAGCATCCGGTACGCCACGGCCTCCAGGCGCGGCCGGTGTTCCTCGAAGGCGTCCACCGGCTCAATAGATCACGCCACGGGCTGCCACGCCGCCATCAGGTCCCGGTAAGCCGCCGACCGGCCCAGCAACTCCTCGTGCGACCCGAGCAACGGTTCGCCGCCGTCCATCACCAACACGGACGAAGCACGCAAAGCGGACGACAGCCGGTGCGCGATCACCACCAGCACCCCGCCCCGCGCCGCGAACGCCCGTTCCACCACGGCCTCCGCCGCCGGGTCGAGGTTGGACGTCGCCTCGTCCAGCACCACGACGTCCGCCGGGCACGCGTACACCCGCGCCACCGCCAGCAACTGCGCCTCGCCGGCCGACAACCCGCCGCCGCCGTGCCCGACGACCCCGTCCAACCCGCCCAACCGCGCGACGACGCCCGAAGCGCCCACCGCCGAAACGGCCTCCAGCAACGCCTCGTCCGAAGCCGAAGGCGCGAACAACGCCAGGTTCTCCCGCACGGTCCCGGTGAACAGGTACGTCTCCTGCGGCACCAGCGCGATCCGCGAGTGCCGCACCGAGGGCTCCACCTCGCGCACCGGCACCCCGCCGAACAGCACGTCCCCGGCGTGCGGCGCGATCAACCCGGTCAGCAGCCCGGCCAACGTCGACTTCCCGATGCCGCTGGGCCCCACCACGGCCAGGTGCGACCCGGGCGTCAACCGCAGCGACAGCTCCCGCACCACCGGCACGCCCGCGCCCCACCCGAACGTCACCCCGCGCACCTCGACCTCGTCACCCCCCGGAACGAGTTCACCCGGAGGCTCCACGACTTCGGGGGCCGCCTCGGCCAGGCGGCGCAGCGCCACGGCCAACCGCAGCACCACCGTGCCGACGGTGTCCGCGAGCCGCCGCAGCGCCGGCTGCACGCTGGTGCTCAGGTACACGACCGCGCCCAGCACCTCGCCCGCGGTCAGCTCGCCGCGCGCCACCAGTCCCGGCGCGAGCACCACCAGCAGCGCCAGCGGCGCGAAGCCGCCGACCGAGATCACGATCCCGCGCGTCGCCGTCGCCCACGCCAGCCGCACCGTCGCCGCCGCCTGCCGGTCCACCCGCCGCCGCACGTCCGCGACCGCCCGCGCGCCCGCCCCGCACGCCACGACGTCGCGCATCCCGAGCAGCACCGACCCCGCCGCCTCGGCCGCGTCCTCGTCGGCCAGCACCAGCGCCCGCTGCCCGCGCGCCAACGTCGGCAGCAACGCGCCGAACAGCGCCAGCGAGGCCACCACCGGCAGCACGACCAGCCACGCCACCGACGACACCAGCGTCGCCAACCCCACCAGGGCCGCGGTGGTGGTCACCAGCAACGCCCGCGCCTGCACCAGCAACCCGGCGGTCGCGTCGCGCACCACCTCGACGTGCCGGGTGATCCGCGCGACGGCACCGGCGTCGGGCTGCCGCCGCGACGAGTGCAGCACGCCCCGCACGACCACCTCGACCAGCGCGTCCCGCAACGGCTCCACGACCTCGCCCAGGCGCATGAACACCTGGCGCAGCCCGAACCCGCCCAGCACCGCCACGACCGCGAACGCCAGCAGCCACAGCACGCCGGTCCGCACGTCGCCGACCGCGAACCCCCGGTCCACGGCCAACCCGACCAGCCGCCCGGACAGCAGCGCCGGCACGCCCTCCACCACCGACCAGCCCAGCAGCGCCAGCACCGCGCGCCGCTGAGCGGCCAACGCCCGCAGGTACGGACCCATCAGCCGAACACCGCCCGGTACTCCGCGTCGTCCCACAGCGCCTCGTGCGGACCGGTCTCCCTGACCCGACCGTCCTCAAGCCACACCACCAGGTCCGCTCGCCGCGCGGTCGCGGCCCGGTGCGTCACGACAACCCTTGTGCGCCCGGGCAAAGCCGACGCCAGCGCACGCTCCACAGTGGACTCGGTCACGGTGTCGAGGCTCGCGGTGGCGTCGTCGAGCACCAGCACGCGGGGACCGCGGGCGACCGCCCGCGCCAGCCCGAGCCGTTGCGCCTCGCCGCCGGACAACGGGGTCTCGGCCAGTGGTGTGTCGTAGCCGTGCGGGAGGCGGACCACCACGTCGTGCACCTGCGCCGCCCGACACGCCGCCACGACCTCGTCCCGTTCCAGGGCAGCGCCGTAGGACACGGCGTCCGCGACGGTCGCCCCCAGCAGCGCCGGCCGTTCGAACGCGTACCCGACCGACCCGCCGCGCAGCACCCGTCCCGAGGACGGCGCGGTCAACCCGCCGAGCACCGCCGCCAGCGCCGACTTGCCCGCGCCGGACCGGCCCACCACGGCCAGGAACGTCCCGGCGGGCACGGACAGGTCCACCTCGCGCAGCGCGTCACCCACCGACACGCCGTGCAGCTCCACCACGCCGGGCGCGGAGAACCCGTGCGTGACAACGGGTTCCGGTTCGGTCAGCAGCACCTCGTCGATCCGCGCCGCCGACGCCCGCGCCCGCTGCACCGCCGTCAGCACGGTCGCCTGCCCGACGACCGCCATGCCCAGCCCCGCGTAGCCGAGGGCGGCCAGCACGTCGCCGACGCTCAACCGGCCCGCGACCACGCCGAACCCGGCGGCGGTCAGCACGGCCAACTCCACCGCGGGCAGCAGCAGACCCGCCCGCCAGATCATCCTCGCCTGCGTCCGCCACATGCCGATGCCCGCCGCCGCGAGCCGGGGGAGGGGCCGCAGCACGCGCCGAGCCTCCTGCTCGGCCCGGCCGGACGCGGCGATCGTGCGCAACCCGCCGACCGCGTCCACCAGCCGCGCGGACAGCTCGCCGGACACCTCCTGGTAAGCCGTCACGTCCTCGGCGGTCAGCTTCAGGTGCGACCGCACCAGCAGCGTCGCCAGCGGCACGCTCAGCAGGAACACCACCGCGAGCCGCCAGTCCAGCAACGCCAGCGCCAGCACCGCGCCACCGGCCGTCAGCGCCGTGACGCCCAGGTTCACCAGCAGCACCGCGAACCCGCCCGCGATGGCGCCGTCCCCGGTCAGCCGGCTGATCGCGTCACCCGGCTCGAACCGCGCCGGGTGGCCCAGCGCGACCAGGTGCCGGGTCAGCCGGTCGCGCAGCCACGCCGTGCCGCGCGCGGTGATCGCCGCCGCCAGCACCACGCCGACCGCGTCGCCCACCACCTCGACCCCGGCGAGCCCGACCAGCCACAGCACCGCGCCGGTGTCGAGCCGGCCGCCCAGCGCGAGGTCCACCGCGCGGGCCAGCGCCGTGGGCAGCAGCAGGCCGGCCGTGGTCGCCAGCAGCGCGTTGAGCGCGAGCAGCAGCCACCTCGGGTCCCGCCGGACGACCGTCCGCAACAACATTCCCGCTCCACACCGTCCGAAGGGGGCGCATCATGGGTGAGGGCCCGACGTCGGCCGCCCGGGTGTGAGCCGGGAGACCGTCGCCGGACCCTCGTGTGGCCGGTGAGCGGCGCACTTCGCCTGCGCCGCTCACCCGTGTTCGACCTGGCGCAGGCGTCAGCAGGCGAGCAGGCTCACGGTGGAGTGGCTGCACGGGAGCAGCAGCGACGCGTTGGACGCCGTGGTGCTGCCGCCGCCGCCGCTGCCGCCGCTGGCCATCGCGCTGTCCTGGACCTCGGGGGTCTCCAGGTCCTGCAGGTCGAGGATGAACTCCATCTCGAACTCCTCATTCCGGGGGGACGAAGGGTGTTGCTGTTCACTGCGACCGGCCCGGGTGGGCCGGGGCTTTGAGGAACGGCAGCACGGGGCTGCCGTCCAGTGCGCAGGCGAGCGCGAGCAGGACGCCCGCGCCGCCGGTGACCAGGTCCATCGACAGCCGGCGCAACTGGATGCCGGGGAACGCCGTGCCCTCCTGGAAGGGGACGGCGTGCCACGCCAGCGCGGCCAGGTGCCGCTCGACCGCCTCCCGCGGCGCGCCGGTGTGCACGAGGGACGCGAGCAGACCGGCGCGGCCGAGGGTCAGGGCGGGCTGGATCACGAACTCGCCGGTCAGGCTCGCCACCAGTTCGGGCAGCCGCCGCACGCACGGCGCGTCCGGCTCGACCCGCGAGAACTCGTGGAGCACCAGCGCGATGCCGGCGCTGCCGATGCCGACGTAGGGCAGGGTGCGGAAGTTGCCGTCGCGGACCTGGGTGGAGCCGTCCAGGGCGGTGTCGCACTCGGCGAGGTCGCGTTCCAGCGCTCGTTCCGCCGCGTCCAGCCACGCCCGGTCGCCGGTGTGCTCGAACAGGCGGGTGAACAGCAGCGCCGGACCGGACCAGCCGTGCAGCAGGCCCGCCTTGGCCTTGTCACCGGGCGGCGCGGCCTCGGCGAGCATCCCGACCAGCTTCGCGCCGATCTCGACGGCCTGGTCGGCGTAGACCTCGTCGCGCCGGGTCCACGCGAAGTGCAGCATGTTCAGGCCGACGCCGGACAGGCCCGAGTTCAGGCCGTGGTCCTTGAGCGAGGGCAGCAGCCGGTGGTACGCGCACACGATCTCGTCGGCTTCGTCGCGGTAGCCGAAGTTCTCCAGCACGTGCGCGATGCCGTGCGCGCCGGTGTAGAAGCCGGGCTCCTTCGGCGGGTCGCGGCGGACCTTGTCCAGCAGCCAGCGCTCGTGCTCGGGGAACCGGCCCGCGCCGGCCGCGTCCAACGCGTGCAGCACGCCCGCCGCGCCGTAGGCGAACCCCGCGCCGCCCACCTCGAACTGCTCGATGTCTCCCGGGAACAGCCGGTCTTCGCGCTCCGGGGTCGCGCTGGCCAGGATCGCGGCGGCGATCGACTTGCGCACGACCTTCCAGTCCGGCCGCGGCTCGTCCAGCGGCGTCGAGGCCGGCGCGGGCGCGTCCACCCGCGGGGTCAGCACGTCGAGGACGCGGGCGCAGTAGTCCTCGGGCAGGTCGAAGCGGCTGCGGATGAACTCGACGTGGTTGCGCAGCTTGACCGGGGCCAGCTCGACGACCGCGTTGAGCGGCAGGAACAGGTACAGCCGCAGGGCGGCCAGCGCGTACTCGTCGATCTCGAAGCCGGAGCGGTCCGGCGGGGCCTGGAAGCCGGGGGAGCCGAGGGTGGGCTTGCGGCCCTCCTCCAGCGTGGACGCCAGCTCGAAGTCGATGAGCGACACCGAGTCGTCCTCGTCCACCAGCACGTTCAGCGGGTGCAGGTCGCCGAACACGACGCCGCGCTCGTGGACGCGGGCCACGATGTCCTCGACCCGTTCGACGATCTTGAGCGCGCGCCCGGTGTACTCGGCGATCTGCTCGGGCGTGGTCTCGTGGTGGGTCAGCGGGTAGTGCCGGCCCAGCCACTGGCCGACCGGGCGGCCCGGCACCGGCGACATCGCGAGGAACTCGTGCTCCCACGCGGTGAAGTAGTCCAACGCCGCCGGCACGCCGGGCACCCCGCGCAGCCGGGTCAGGATGTCGTGCTCGCGCCGCAGCCGGGTGACGGCGTCCACGTTGTCCCGGTCCAGCCCGGCGTGCGGCCGGGCCTCCTTGAGGACGACGGGCGTGTCGTCGGACTTGCGGGTGGCGCGGTAGACGCCGCCGCCGTTGGAGAAGTGCAGCGACCCGGTCACCCGGTACGGGAAGGACTCGGCGTCGCCGGCCTTGCGCGCGGCCAGGTGCTCGTCCAGGAAGGACGGCAGCGTGATCCACTCGGGGACGGAGAACGTGGGCTTGCGCTTGTCCGGCACCAACTCCCCGTCGGGGCCCTCGATCGCCAGCACGCGGCGGCCGTCCTGTTCGAGCCACTGCTCGACGAACCCGCCGTAGCGCACGTACAGCGGGCCGGCGCCGTAGCGGAGGTCGCTGAGGATGTACGCGCCGGGCTTGCCGGACAGCAGGGCGTCCAGTTCGCGCAGGGTGGTGTCGAGTTGCGCCTCGTCGGCCGGGTAGATGGTGATGAGCTTGCCGCTGGCCTCGCGCGGCGCGTACTTGGAGTTGCGGGCCAGCACGATGGACTGGGTGCGCAGGTACTTGAAGGGGATGCGGCGCGCGACCAGGTACTCGTAGGTGGTCAGCAGCACCTCGCCGGCGTTCTTGACGGTGGCCGAGACGTGGATCTTCCAGCCCTGGCGGGGGAGGGTCGCGCCGTCGGGCTGGAGGTAGCGCCAGATGGTGAGGTCGGTCTGCGACCAGCCGGCCGGCAGCGCCGGCAGGACCTGCGAGAAATCGTCGACGGCGGTTTCCGCGTGGCTTTGCACGTCGTAGAAGAGACGGTCCGCGAAGCAGTAAGCCTCATAGCGGAGATCCACCGGAATTCCTCTCCCCAGGATTTCTTTCGACCGGTGTATTCCCGCATGCAGGTCCACTTCCGGCCAATCCGCCAGACCGGGGAGCACGCTGCGCCGTTCGTGGGTGCGCGGGTTGCCCGAACTCGCACCATCCGTGCGACCGGACGGTCCGGAACCACCCGAACGCCACGTTTAGGGCTGGTCCGAGCGGTGTCGCCGGCGTGTCGCCGCTAAACGGCACTGGATCGTTCAAATGTTCGGTTGTGCGCGACCAGGCACGTTGTTTCGCAGTCCGCTGTTTTGCGGTCGCGTCACCGCGCGTGGTGTGCTGGTCCTATCGGGGGATAGTGCGGTTCATTACTCCGGCAACGGGTGCGGCGGTGCGCCGATAGGGTGTGGAATCTACGCCGAAATTCGTGTTTACCGAATTGCGGTGGTCGGCAGTGGTTGAACCACCCGCAGAGATCGGGTAGGGCGCTGCTCCGTCCGGGTGGTGGCCCGCGCGTTCGGGCTCATATGGCACTCTTCGGTGGTGTCGTCCCGGTTGCTGCTGCCCACCGTGCTGGTGGTCGCCGCCCTGACCGCCGGCGCCGGCGTCCTGGCCCGCGAGGCCTACCGGCGACCCGTGCAGGCGGTGGGCGACCAGATCGCGCTGCCCACCGCGTCGTCGTCCGTGCCGCGCAGCGCGCAGCCGGGCCCGCCGACCGTGCAACTGAGCATCGACGCGGCCCTGCACCCGGACGGCCAGCGGGTGCGCGAGCTCCTGCAGCGCTACTTCGACGCCATCAACGCCCACGACTACGAGGCGTGGGCGAAGACGGTCACGGCGGACCGCGTGAACCGGACACCCCGCATCCGCTGGGAGTCGGACTACGAGAGTTCGAAGGACGGCACGATCCAGGTGCACCGGGTGGAGACGGTGACGGCGGGGCGGCTGCGGGTGATGATGACGTTCATCAGCACGCAGGACGTGGCGAAGGCCCCGGCGGAGCTGCAGGCGGACTGCATCCGGTGGCGGGTGGTGTACCCGTTGCAGGAGGAGGCGGGGTCGCTGCGGGTGGACCTGGGCACGGAAGGCTCAAGCTCCCAATTCACCGCCTGCTGACCACAGCCCGCGGACACCCCACCCTCCCGCCTTTGTCGCCCACCCTCGCCGCCGCCGGCAGCCGCCGCCGAATTGTCGGTGCCTCGTGCGATGATCGATCCGGGGGCCGGAGGCCACACCCGCCAAGCCCAGCCGCGCCAAGCCCAGCCGCGCCAAGCCCAGCCGCGCCAAGCCCAGCCGCGCCAAGCCCAGCCGCGCCAAGCCCAGCCGCGCCGAGCCTGTCGGGCCGCCACCAGCCCGCCGCCGACCGGCCGCCGCCGGCCGCCGCTCGAACCCCGGACAGCGAACGACCCCGGGACCGGCGGAAGGCACCGGGCCGCGGGGTCGTGCACCGAAGATCGGTCAGGCGCCGGTGAACACCAGGGACACGTTGTGGCCGCCGAAGCCGAAGGAGTTGTTGACCGCCGCGACCAAGTCGATCTTGCGTGGTTCGCCGGTCACGACTTCCAGTTGCACCTTCGGGTCCTGGTTCTCCAGGTTCAGCGTCGGCGGCACGATGCCGTCGCGCACCGACAACAGCGTCGTGATCGCCTCCACCGCGCCGGACGCGCCGAGCAGGTGGCCGTGGTTGCCCTTCGGCGCCGTCAGCACGGCGTGGTCGCCGATGGCGCGCTTCACGGCCAGTGGCTCGATCGCGTCGCCCACCTGGGTGGACGTGGCGTGGCAGTTGACGTGACCGATGTCCGTCGGCGACAGGCCCGCCGTGCGGATGGCCGCCGCGATGGCGCGGGACTGGCCCAGGCCCTCCGGGTCGGCCGCGGTGATGTGGTGGCCGTCCGACGACGTGCCGATGCCGGCCAGCTTGCCGTAGATCCGGGCGCCGCGGGCGCGGGCGAACTCCTCGCGCTCCAGCACCATGATCCCGGCGCCCTCGCCGAGCACGAAGCCGTCGCGGTCCACGTCGAACGGGCGGGACGCCCGCGTCGGGTCGTCGTTGCGGGTGCTCATGGTCCGGGCCTGGATGAAGCCCGCCATGGTGATCGTCGTGATGCACGCCTCCGCGCCACCCGCCACGACCACGTCCGCCTCGCCGGAGCGCAGCATCCGCCACGCCCACGCCAGGGCCTCGGCGCCCGACGCGCACGCCGACACCGGCGCGTGCACGCCCGCCCGCGCCTTCAGGTCCAGGCCGACGTGCGCGGCCGGGCCGTTGGGCATGAGCATGGGCACGGTCAGCGGGGACACCTTGCGCAGCCCGGACTCCTCGATGAGGTCGTCCTGGTGCAGCAGCGTCAGCGCGCCGCCGATGCCGGTGCCGACGACGACACCCAGCCGCTCCTTGTCCACGCCGTCCTCGCCGAGCCCGGCGTCCGCCCACGCCTGGCGGGCGGCGACCACGGCGACCTGCTCGCAGCGGTCCAGCCGGCGCGCCTCGACGCGCGGCAGCACCTCGGTCGGCTCGACCGCGAGCTGCGCGGCGATGCGCACGGGCAGCTCGAACCGCTCCACCCAGTCGGTCTCCAACGGCTTGACGCCGCTGCGGCCCGCGAGCAGAGCATCCCAGGTGGAGGCGACGGCGCCACCCAGCGGGGTGGTGGCACCCAGCCCGGTGACGACGACGTCGTTGCCAGTGGTCATGCGTTGCTGGCGATGTAGTTCACCGCATCGCCCACGGTCTTGAGGTTGGCCAGCTCGTCGTCCGGGATCTTCACGCCGAACTTGTCCTCGGCCTGCACGGCGATCTCCACCATGGACAGCGAGTCGATGTCCAGGTCGTCCACAAAGGACTTGTCAGCCGTCACGTCGGCCGCCTCGACACCGGCGACCTCCTCGACGATCTCGGCGAGCCCCTTCTGGATGTCCTCGTTGCTCACTGAAAATCCCTTCCTTCTTGCATCCGCCGGCTGGGCTGTCCCACCGGAGTCCTGTGGTTGGTCACGGCAGTCGGACGACCTGTCCCGCGTAGGACAGGCCGGCCCCGAAGCCGACGAGCAGCGCCACGTCCCCGCTCTTGACCTCGCCCGACGCGCGCATGTGGTCCAGCGCGAGCGGGATGGAGGCCGAGGACGTGTTGCCGGAGTCCACGATGTCACGCGCGATCACGAGGTCCTCGCGGGCGCCCTTGGCGCGCAGGCGCTTCGCGATCGCCTCGACGATGCGCAGGTTCGCCTGGTGCGGCACGAGGACGTCCAGGTCGGACACCTCGATGCCGGCCAGTTCCACCGCCCGCAACGCGATCGGCGCGATCTGCGTGGTCGCCCAGCGGAAGACCGACTGGCCTTCCTGGAAGATGAACGAGTCCCGGTCGGCCACGTGGATCATGTCCACCAGGTCGCCGGCGCTGCCCCACGCCACCGGGCCGATGCCCGGCTCGTCGGCGGGTCCGATCACGGCCGCGCCCGCGCCGTCGGCGAAGATGATCGCGGTGGACCGGTCGGTCGGGTTCACCCAGTCGGTGAGCTTCTCCGCGCCGATCACCAGCACGTGCTTCGCGGTGCCGGCGCGGACCAGGTCCGAGCCCATGGCCACGGCGTAGCAGAAGCCCGCGCACGCGGCGTTCAGGTCGAACGCGGGCGCGGCCTTCACGCCGATCCGGTCGGCGACCTGCGCGGCGGCGTTGGGGATCTGCGAGGGCATGGTGCAGGTCGCGACCAGCACCGCGCCGATGTCGGAGGGGGAGAGCCCGGCGTCGGCGACCGCCTTCGCGCCCGCCTCGACCGCCATGTCGACGAGCTTCTCGTCCTTGGCGGCGAACCGGCGGTTGACGATGCCGACGCGGTCCCGGATCCACTCGTCCGAGGTGTCCATGACCTTGGCCAGGTCGTCGTTGCTCACGACGGTGTCGGGCTGGTAGCTGCCCAGGCCCAGGATGCGGGTGCCCGCGTGGCCGGTGGGGACGGCGAAGGAGGTCATGCGGAGGCCTCCCCGAGCAGCGCCACGACCTGGTCGAGCTGGTCGGGGGTCTTCAGTGCCAACGTGGGGGTGCCCTTCAGTTCACGCTTCGCGAGGCCCGTGAGCGCACCCGCCGGCGGCAGTTCCACCACCGCGGTCACGCCCTTCGCGCCCAGCGTCGCCTGGCAGGAGTCCCACCGCACGGGGCGGGTGACCTGCGCGATGAGTCGGTTCAGCACCTCGGCGCCGGAGGTCACCTCGGCGCCGTCGGCGTTGGACAGCAGCGGCAGCGTGGGGTCCTCCACGGCGATGCCCGCGGCCCTGGCCCGCAGCGCCTCCTCGGCGGGGGCCATGTAGGCGGTGTGGAACGCGCCCGCGACCTGCAGCTTGCGGATCTTCGCCCGCTCGGGCGGGTTCTCGGCGAGCTTGTCCAGCGCGGGCAGCGGCCCGGCGGCCACGATCTGGCCCGCGCCGTTGCGGTTCGCGCCGACCAGCCCGAGTTCGTCGAGGCGGGCCAGCACGTCGGCCTCCTCGCCGCCCAGCACGGCCGCCATGCCGGTCGGCTCCAGGGCGCACGCGGCGGCCATCTCCGCGCCGCGCACGGCGGCGAGGGCGACGGCGTCGTCCGCGGACAGCGCGCCCGCGACGGCCGCCGCGGCCAGCTCGCCGACCGAGTGACCGGCGACGACGGTGTCGGCGGGCAGCTCGACCCGGCGGCGCAGCTCCTCGAACGCGAGCAGCGCGAGCGCCACGACGAGCGGCTGGGTGATCGCGGTGTCCTTGATCTCGTCCGCGTCGGCCGTGGTGCCCAGGCGCGCGAGGTCCAACCCGGTCGCCTCGGACCACGCGGCCACGCGCTGCCCGGCCCCCTCCAGTTCGAGCCAGGGGGCGAGCATGCCGGGTGTCTGGGACCCCTGTCCGGGGGCGAGCAGCGCGATCACCCGCTCACTGAACACGTTCGCGGCGGCTTCGCGGGATGCCGGAGCTGACGAAACCGCGACTACGGGTTTGTAGGGTCTCCACAAATGTGACTCGCGGATGAACGTTGAACCACGTCACGTGTTGTCGGGGGCAGCTCATCCGCGCCCAAATGGGACGTGCGTTCTCCATCACACCGACCCGGATGATCACCCGGTCGTGTGGTTCACCAGAGGCCGCGCGCCCTCGCCAGGCGGCCCACGGACAGGGCCACCCGCAGCACCAGGGCGTCCCGGGGGTCGTTGGCGTTGCGCCCGGTCAGCTCGGTGGCCCGCCGCAACCGGTACCGGACCGTGTTCGGGTGCACGAACAGCTTCCGCGCGCACGCCTCCAGCACGCCCCCGACCTCCAGGAACGCGTCCACGGTCTCCAGCAGCGACCCGCCCGCGTCCTCCAGCGGCCGGGCGATGCGGTCCACCAGCTGCCACTCCGCCTCCGGGTCGCCCGCCAACGCCCGCTCGGGCAGCAGGTCCAGCGACCGCACCGGGCGCGGCGCGGCCGGCCACCCGACCACCGCCCGCAGGCCCGACAGCGCGTCACCGGCGCTGCGGTGCGCGTCGGCCAGGCTCGTCACGGTCGGCCCCGCCACCACCGGACCCGGCCCGAACGCGTCGGACAGCCGCGCCAGGGCGTCCCCGCTCTCGGTCTCCCCGCCCAGCACGACCACCAGCCGCGACCCCTGCACGCTCAGCAGCACCGGCCGGGAGATGCGCGCCGCCCGGCTGCGCACCTCGAAGACCACCGCCGGCGGGTCGTCCGAGGGCGGGTTGCCCACCAGCACGGTCGCCTCCGACGCCGGGTCCCAGCCCAGCGCCGTGGCCCGCGACAGCAGCGACTCCTCCGCGTCGCCACGCACGATGCCGTCCACGACCAGCGCCTCCAGCCGGGCGTCCCACGCGCCGCGGGCCTCGGCGGCGGCGGCGTAGGAGGTGGCGGCGGAGAACGCGATCTCCCGGCCGTAGCGCAGCACGCCCTCGGTCAGCAGCGCCCGCTCGGCCTCGTCCCGGGCCAGGCGGGGCAACTGGTGCTCGAACAGCTCCAGCGCGATCCGCACCAGCTCGACGGTCTGGCGCAGGCTCACCCACCGCGAGATGTCCTTGGGCGCGGACCGGAACGCCTCGGCGGTCAGCCGGATCGCCTGTTGCGGGTCGTGCAGCCACGACACGAACCCCGCGACCCCGTTCTGGATCAGCAGCAGCACGCCCGCGCGCTGCTCCGCGGGCATCCGCCGGAACCACGGCAGCTGCTCCTCCATCGCGGCCACACTGGACGCCGCCAGGTCGCCGGAGGCGCGCTGCAACGTGCGCAGCGTCTCCTTCGACAACACCGGCAGGACCTCCGAGCCGCTCATGGCCACCACCATCGCACACCACCCGGACGTGCCTGCGCGGTCCACCAACGAGTGACACAGCCTGAAGCGGGGCGCTGCCCGTCCTACCTTCGGGGAACACCCCAGCGACCCGTGGGAGGTTGCCCGTGCGCAGGTACGTGTCCGTCGGCTTGGCGCTCATCACCACGCTGGCGACAGCCGTCGTCCCGTCGTTCGCCACCGCCGACCCGCTGGCGCCCTACACCTCGCAGCAGCTCACCTGGAAGTCGTGCAGCGCGAACGTCCCGGCCCTGGAGTGCGCGGACGTCGTCGTCCCGCTCGACTACACCCGGCCCGAGGCCGACCGCATATCGGTGCGCATCAGCCGGCTCAAGGCGCAGGACCCGACGCGGCGGCGGGGCGTCCTGGTGCTCAACCCCGGCGGACCGGGCGGGTCCGGCGTCGGCATGCCGGTGTTCCTGGCCAAGACGAAACCGGCGCAGGTCTACGACCTGATCGGGCTCGACCCGCGCGGCGTCGGCGGGTCCACCGCCCTGGCCTGCCAACCCGCCCCCGACTTCGTCACCGTGGACACCCGACCGCCGGACACGGAGTTCCACAAGTGGGCCGCCGAGGCGCAGGCCGCCGAGGACGCGTGCCGGCGCGCGGCGGGCGGCATCCGCCCGTACATCAACACCCCCAACACCGCCCGCGACATGGACGTCGTGCGCGCGGTGCTCAAGGAGGAGAAGCTCAACTACCTCGGCTACTCCTACGGCACCTACCTCGGCGCGGTGTACGGCAGCCTGTTCCCGCAGCGCCTGGACCGCAACGTGCTGGACTCGTCGGTGCACCCGGAGTGGATCTGGCGCGAGCAGTTCCGGGCGCAGGCCGTGGCGTACCGGCGCAACGTGGACCAGTGGGCGGCGTGGGCGGCGGAGCACCACGCGGTGCTCAAGCTCGGGGCCACCGCGGACGAGGTGATGACCGGGCTGGAGGCGGTGGCGTCGGCGCTGGCCGTGAAGCCCGTCGCGGGCCAGACGCGCACGATGTTCGACGCGGCCGTGGGCGTCGGCTCCCGCTACCGTCCACTGTGGGCGGACCTCGCGGCGGTCGTGCAGCAGTTGGCCGCGGGCACGGCGTCGGAGTCCGCGCGCGTGCTGGCCGACTCGGTGAAGCAGGAGCTGGTGCCGGGCGTGTTCAGCACGGTCATCTGCGAGGTCGACTGGCCGTCCGACGTCCAGACCTACTTCGAGGACATGAGGGTGTTCCGCGAGCGCTACCCGTACGGGTTCGGCGTGGTCCGCGCGGCGCCCACGACGTGCACGTACCGCTCGTTCACGCCGCCGGAGCCCGCGGTCGAGCTGGAACGCGACGGCTACCCGGTGGGCGTGGTCATCCAGGCGGAGGGCGACACGCAGACCCGGTACGAGGGCGGTCCGGCGATGGCGACCCGGCTCGGCCACCAGTTGCTGACCGTGCGGGACGAGGGGCGGCACGGCATCTACGGCGGCGGCAACAAGTGCGTGGACCGCGAGGTGGACCGGTACCTGGTGGACGGGGTGCTGCCGGACAGCAGTTCGAGCTGCCCGGGCGACCCGCGCCCGAACCCGTCGCTGACGGCCTCGGTGGACCACGTCCGGTCCTACTTGGACAAACGCGGCCTGGCGGCCTTCACCGGCATCTGAGCGGCCACTGCAACGCCCGGCACCCCTGCGGTGTCGGGCGTTGCGCTGTGCCCCTGCGGTGCCGGGTGTTGCGCTGTGCCCCATGAACCGGAAACGCCCGGCACGCACGAAGCGCGCCGGGCGTTTCCCTCTCCCCGGTCCCCACCGGTAGCTCCACTCTGGACTGTCGCCGGCCGAAGTGCCACGTCAGTCACCCTTTCGTGCCACCACTTCAGGTTGCCGGGTGATGCGGGGTGGGAAACGATCTCGGCAAGCGTTTCGGCAAATTTCGTTTCTGAGGAGGGGCGTCGTGGGCTCCCAGATCACCGAAGGACTCGGACAGGCGTGGGCGATGGTGGCCACGTTCGTGCCGAAGCTCCTCGGCTTCCTGCTGGTCCTGTTCATCGGCTGGCTCATCGCCAAGGCGCTCGCCAAGGCCGTCGGGTTCCTGCTCAACCGGGTCGGGTTCGAGCGGCTGGTCGAGCGGTCCGGCCTGCGCGGCGCGATGGCGCGGACGCCCGTCGACGCGTCGGGGTTGATCGTCAAGATCGTCTACTACTTCGTGCTGCTCATCGCGTTGCAGATGGCGTTCGGGGTGTTCGGCACCGGCAACGCGGTCAGCGCGCTGCTCAACGACGTGATCGCCTACCTGCCGCGGATCGTGGTGGCGATCGTGCTGGTCCTGGTGGCCGCGGCGATCGGCAAGGCGCTGCGCGGGCTGGTGACCGGGGCGCTGGGCGCCCGGCCGTACACGCGGATGCTGGGCGGCATCACGTACGGGTTCATCGTGGCGCTGGGCGTGATCGCGGCGCTGAACCAGCTGGGCATCGCGGTGTCGGTGACCATGCCGGTGCTCATCACGGTGCTGGCGACGGTGGCGGGCGTCATCGTGATCGGCGTGGGCGGCGGCCTGGTGCGCCCGATGCAGCAGCGCTGGGAGGGCTGGCTGGACCGCATGCAGGAGGAGGCGAAGAGCGCCCCGCGACCCCGGCAGTCCCAGGACCCGGTGTCGCAGTCCCCGACCCGGGTGGGGGCCGGCGCCCGCACCTCCCCGATGGACACCCCGACCCCGCCGGCCGGGATGCCCATGCCGCCCACCGACGGCCGCTGACCTCGGCGCACCCGGAGCCCCGCCCGACCCACCGGGCGGGGCTCCGGTGCGCCACGACCCCTCCGCCGCCGCTACCCGCCGCCTACAGCTCGTCCAGCACGTCCTCCCAGCTCACGTACGCGAACCCGGTGGTCGCCAGGTCACCCGCCGCGGGCGTGCGCTCGCCGTCGTGCACGACCAGCAAGCCCTCCTCGTACTCGTCGCCCAGGTCGCCCACCACCAGGTGCGCCCCGTCCGAGTGCTCGACCGAGTCCTTCCCGTCGCCCGCGCCCACGGTGAACCCGCCCACGTACCGGTTGCGGCCGGTCCGCTCGTACACCACGAAGCGCGAGTCGCCCTGGCTCGACGCCACCAGGTGGTCGCCGCCGATGGTCAACCCCTCCGCGTCCGCCGCCAGGTGCCGCCCGCCGAAGCCCGGGTCCGGGCCCGACACCGAGCACTCCTCGGTCTCCGGGTCGTACGTCTGCGGCACCCCGAAGGACCGGACCCGGTCGATCAGCTTCGGCGTCCCGAACCCGTCCGCCGCCAGCGGGATCCGCCAGATGCCCACGTCCTCCTGCGCCGCGTAGAGCACGCGGTTCGCCGAGTCGACGACCATGCCCTCCAGCTGCGGACCCTCGCCCGGCTCGCCGCACGGCGTCCACGACGTGCCGTCGGGCAGCGGGAACGTCGAGGGCAGGTCCACAGTGGACACCACCGTCGTGCCGACCGTCCCGCCGGCCGCCGGCACGACGTGCAGCAGGGCCACCCGGGTCTCGTTGCGCCGGTTCACCACGACCACCGGCGTGCGGTCCACCTGGCCCGCCGCCAGGCCGTACACCGTGTGCTGCCCGTCCACTTCCTCCTCGGACGCCGAGAACACCGGCCGCGCCGCCGGGTCCGTGACGTCGCGCACCACGGCCGAGCCCGCCGCCGAACCGCGGCCGTCGATCTCGTACACGCGCACCCGGTCCCGGCCCCGGTCGCTGACGAACGCCAGGTCACGGCGGACACCGCCCACGGCGGCCCGCAGCACGTCCACGTTGTTGTACCGGCCGGGCTTGGCGTCGGGGTGCGGCGGCTGGGGCGCGGGGTAGGTGCCCAGCGCGCGTCCCCGCAGGTCGAACGCCGCCAAGCCACCCTCCTTCAACGTCCCCAGCACCACGCTGCGCTCGGCGGAACGGGGGTGCACCCAGATCGCGGGGTCGTCGGCGTCGGCATTCGCCGGCGCGCCGGACGGGTCGTCGACGAACGCACGGGTCTGCGCGACCGGCACGACCACCGGGTCGGTGGACGCCGCCGCCACGGGTGCGACGGCCAGCAACGGCACAAAGGCCAGGACAAGGGCTCGCATTCGCGGCAAAGTACGCACCACCGGTGTACGCCCGCTGACGGCAAGGTGTACGCGAGCACGCAAGGCCATGTCACGCGCCACACCGACGCCAGGAACACACGGCGCCGGCCCGGTGTTGCCGCGCAGTAGACGCTTGGAGGACGCGATGCACGTCTTGCTGGAACAGGGCTTCACCGTCTTCGGCCAGAAGGTGTCCTACGCCGAGTTCATCGGCCAGGTCTTCGCCCTCGTGGTCGTGTACCTCGCCCAGCGGCGCTCGCTGTGGACCTGGCCGGTGCAGCTGGTCTCGGTCACCCTGCTCTTCGTCGTGTACGTCTCCGCGCACCTCGGCGGCACCGCGGCCCGGCAGGTCGTGATCGCCCTGATCACCCTTTACGGCTGGTGGGCCTGGACCAAGCGGCGCGACCCGGTCTTCGGCGTCGTCGTCCGCAAGGGCACCGTGAAGGAACGCCTCGCCGTCGTCGTCGCCTTCGCGGTGGGCACCACGGCCTTCGCCCTGGTCCTGGACGCCCTCGACGCCTCCTGGGCGCCCTGGCCGGACGCCGCGCTGTTCGTCGGCACCGTCCTCGCCTTCACCCTCCAGGGCTTCGGCCTGGTCGAGTTCTGGCTGGTGTGGCTGGTGGTGGACGCGATCGGCGTGCCGCTGCAGATCCAGTCGGGCCTGTACTTCAGCGCGCTGGTCTACACGATCTTCGCGGTCCTCGTGATCCGCGGCTGGATCGACTGGAACCGCGAGGCCAGGCGGGCGGCGAAGTCCCCCGCGAACGACCCCGGACTGGCGACCGGCTGACCCCCGGACCGGCGAGCGGCCGGCACCCGGACCGGCGAGCGGCCGGCACCCGGACTAGCGACCGGCCGACGCCCGCGCCGCGTCCTCGGCCAACCGCCTCAGCTCGGCGTCCAGCGACTTGGGGTTGCGCAGCACGTTGTGCACCGCCTGCTGCACGACCCTGGTCACGTTGTCGTAGTGCGCCGTCCGCGGTCGGTTCCGGGCGTTGTGGACCGCGGCCTCCAGCACGGCCAGGTGGGGGAGCCGGGCCCGCAGCTCGGGCTCCCGGTACAGGCCGGTCAGGGTCGGCGGGTAGCCCGCCTGGGTGAGCAGCGCGGTCTGGCTCTCCGGGTCGGTCAGGAACCGGATGAAGTCCCGCGCGGTGGCCTGGTGGGCCGAGCAGCGCGACACCGCCAGGTTCCACCCGCCCAGCGCCGCCGGCCCCGGCAACGCGGCCATCCCGAACTTCCCGTTCAACGGCGACGCCTCCAGCTCCGCCCGCGCGTACGGCCAGGTCCGCAGGAACAGCGCCCGCCCCTCCAGGAACTCGCGCAGGCTCGCCGCCTCGTCGTAGCGCAACGCCTCCTGCGGGATCCACCCCCGCTCCACCCCGCCGGCCAGCCGCCCGATCCCGGCCCGCGCGCCCGGACCGGCCCAGTCGTCCGCGCTGCCGCCGTGCCCCCAGACCGCCTCCAACGCGTTCACCGTCACGCCCTCGTACTGCCCCAGCTGCCCGACGAACCCGGCGACCCCGTGCTTCGGCGCGATGGTCGCCGCCTGCCGCTCCAGCTCGTCCCACGACGTCGGCCGGCTCGCGCCCTCCCGGGCCAGCAGGTCGCCGCGGTAGAACAGCACGCCCGCGTCCGCCCGCCAGGGCACCGCCCACAGCGTCCCGTCCACCCGCGCCGACTCGACCGCCGCCGGCAGGAACCGGTCCGGCCCGATCTCCCCCTCGGGCCACCGCGCCAGGTAGTTGGCCCGCGCGAACGCCGCCGTCCACACCACGTCCAGGGTGACCACGTCGTAGCACTGCGACCGGGCGTCCGCGCCCCGCCGGCCCGCGAGGTCACCGGCCCGCGCCATGAGCTGCGCCCGGTAGTCGTCGGTCGGCGTGGGCATCGGCACGTACGTCACCTGCTCCACCGAGCTGGCCCGCGCGTTCCACGCCTCCACCCGCCGCCGGATCGGCCCGGACGACGACAGGTCGTGGCTGTCCACGAACGTGATCCGCCCGCGCCCCTCGCGCGCCGGGTCCACCGCCGGCGCGCCGCACGCCGCCACCAGCAGGCACGCCACCACCAGCCGGCACGCCACCACCAGCCGGCACGCCGGCAACCACCGGATCACCGCGCACCCCACAGCCGGTCGGCCACCCAGTCCAGCGCGCGGTCCGGGTCGGCCGACTCCGCGCAGTCCCCGGGGTAGGCCGCGGCGAACGCCCCCAACTGGGTCGTCGCGGCGCACGCCCCCGCCACCAGCCCGATCCCGTGCACGTCGATCGAGCGGTCCACCACCGCGCCCGGCCGCACCGGCGTCGTGGCCGAGGTGATCACGACGACCGGCCGCTCGGAACCGTGCCGCCGCACCGCTTCGGCCACCACGTCGGCGGCGCCCTCCGGCGTGAACTCCACCCGCGGCGCGCCCGGCGCGAGCGCCGCGACCCGGTCGGCCAGGGCGCGGGCGGGCGCGGACCCGTCCACGGCCAGCACCACCCCGGTCGGGTCGGCCGCCGCCCGCCACGCCGCGCGCGCCGCCGCCGGGTCCACCGCGGGCCGCACCAGCTCCGGCTTGTCGTGCCGCACCCGCTCGTGCACGCCGGGGTTCCAGTCCGCGTCGCGGAACCCGGCCCGCCGGAACGCGCTCTGCCCGCCGTCGGCCAGCAGGTGCTCCCGGAACGCCGCCACCGCCGCCTGCCGCCGCTCGTTGGGCGGCCGGTTCCCGCGCCGCACCTCCACGAACGGGTGGTCCAGGTCGAACGTGCCCTCCACCGGGTACAGCGGCGTCAGGCACGGCAGGTCGTCGCGCCCCACGGCCCGCTCCGACGCCAGCACCGCGCCGGCCGCGTCCGGGCACACCGGCCCTGGGGACGTGCGCAGCGCCGCCTCCCGCAACCGGCGCGCCGCCGTCGGGTCGTCGAGCGCCGTCGGGTCGTCCAGCCCGGTCGCGCCCAGCTCGGCGCCCACCACGGCCACCGCCGCGGCCAGGCCCGCGCCCGACGCCGCCGGGTCCACGTCGGCCAACCGGAACGCGGGGAGGTCCCGCCAGTGGAACGACCCGTCCGCCGACGCCCGGTTCGGCGGCACGCCCAGCACCAGCGGCGAGTGCGCGATCGTGCCGCGGTCGAGCAGCTCGACGTCCCGGCGGCCGGTGTCCCGCAGCACCCGCAGCGCCTCCTCCCACTCCCACCGGACGTCCGGCAGCCACACGTGCGGCTCCGGGCCGTTGGTGGCCAGGTCCAGGTCCGGCCAGCCCCGTCCGAGCGCCGCGACCGACGCCGCCGACGGCCGCGACGTCACGTGCACCCGCGCCCGCCGGCACCCCGTGTCGTCGCGGTGGGAGTCGGCGAAGTCCGCCGCCAACCCGCGCACCACGTCCGCCTTCTCCGCCGAGGACAGCACGTTGACCTGCACCGGTTCCGGGCACGGCACGGCCTCGGGCGCGCGGGCCGCCAACGCGTCGCACGACAGCGGCACGGCCAGCAGCCCGACCAGCGCCACCACCGACCACCGGGGCCGGGGCCACGACCGGCGCGGCTGCGCCTTGGGGTGGTCGGGCCGGCTGATCCAAGCCCTGCCGCGGACCTCCTTCACGTCCACCGCGACCTCGCGGTAGGAGTCCGGATCGCACACCGGGTCGTCGCGCACGACGTCCCGGAAGAACCGGTCCGACACGATCAGCGCCAGCTCGCCCGGCCGGCGGCGCAGCTCCTCGCGCAGCGCCGTCGACTCCAGCAGCCGGAACGCCAGCACCAGGCCGTCGCCCATCACGCCGTTGCCGTCGTTGGACACCTCGCCCGCGGTGATCGCGGCCCGCAACCGGATCACGGCGTCCGGCGCGGCGGCCTTGTTGTGCTTGCGCAGCTGGCCGGCCAGGACGTGCGGCAGGGACCCGACGACGCGGCCGTTGGGCACGTCGTGGGGGATGAGCACGAACAGCCCGTCGCCCCGGTCCTCGTGGTAGGTGCCGTCCCAGTCGTCGGTCCACGGGATGCCGCACTCGGCGAACGCCCGGATCAGCGCCTCGTACAGCCCGCGCCGCACCGCCTCCTGCCCGGTGCGCCCGCGCGCGCCGAAACCGGACACGTCCACGGCCAGCATCGTGCGGTGGACGGCGGGTCGAGGCGTCCCCATTGCCCCCCTCGTCGCCGGGCTCACCCCATTCTATGGTGTGGATCACAGGGGTTCACCGCTGTGGCGCGGACCGTCAGGGACCCGCAGGGCCCCGTAGATCGTCCGAGGGCTCCCGGGACCCCCGGTAGGGGCGTCGCGGCCGTCAGCGGGGCGCTCAGGGCCGGGAACGGCGGACGCCGGGGACCCCACCTGATCGAGTGGAATCCCCGGCGTCGGTGTTCTCGCGCGCCGCCGCCGTCGGCGCGTGCGTCAGGCCAGGCCCGCGTCCGTGGTGGACGGGCCGGCCGCGGACACGTCGTCGATCTTGTAGCGGCGCGCCGCCTCGACGACCTTCGCCTGCTCGACCTCGCCGCGCTTGGCCAGCGCCTGCAGCGTGGCCACCACGACCGACTCCGCGTCCACCAGGAAGTGGCGGCGCGCGGCCGGGCGGGTGTCGGAGAAGCCGAAGCCGTCGGTGCCCAGGGTGACCATGTCGGTCGGCACGTACGGGCGGATCAGGTCCGGCACCGCCGACATCCAGTCCGACACCGCCACGACCGGGCCGGCCGCGTCGGCCAGCACCTGCGTCACGTACGGCACGCGCGGCTCCTGGTCGGGGTGCAGCAGGTTGTGCCGGTCCACCTCGACGGCCTCGCGGCGCAGCTCGGAGTACGACGTCGCCGACCACACGTCGGCCTGCACGCCCCACTCCTCGGCCAGCATCCGCTGCGCCTTGACCGCCCACGGCATCGCCACGCCGGAGGCGAGGATCTGCGCCCGCGGACCCGACGCCGAACCGCCCTGCTGGTACCGGTAGAGGCCCTTGAGCAGGCCCTCCACGTCCAGGTCCTCGGGCTCGGCCGGCTGCTGGTACGGCTCGTTGTAGACGGTCATGTAGTAGAAGACGTTCTCGGCGTTCTCGCCGTACATCCGCCGCAGGCCGTCCTTGACGATGTGCGCCACCTCGAACGACCACGCCGGGTCGTAGGCGATCACCGCCGGGTTGGTGTGCGCGAGCAGCAACGAGTGGCCGTCGGCGTGCTGCAGGCCCTCACCGGTCAGCGTCGTGCGGCCCGCCGTCGCGCCCAGCACGAAGCCGCGCGCCATCTGGTCCGCCGCCGCCCACAGGCCGTCACCGGTCCGCTGGAACCCGAACATCGAGTAGAAGATGTAGATCGGGATCATCGGCTCGCCGTGCGTCGCGTAGGACGTGCCGGCGGCGGTGAACGACGCCGTCGAACCGGCCTCGTTGATGCCCTCGTGCAGGATCTGCCCCTGCTCGGACTCCTTGTAGGCCAGCATGAGCTGCGCGTCCACGGACGTGTACATCTGCCCGTTGGGGTTGTAGATCTTCTGCGCCGGGAACATCGAGTCCATGCCGAACGTGCGCGCCTCGTCCGGGATGATCGGCACGATCCGGCCGCCGATCTCCGGGTCCTTGGCCAGGTCGCGGACCAGCCGGACGAACGCCATCGTGGTGGCGACCTCCTGCTTGCCCGAGCCCTTGCGCACCACGTCGTAGACCTTGTCGCCGGGCAGCACCAGCGCCTTGGACTTCGCCCGGCGCTCGGGCACGAACCCGCCGAGCTGCTTGCGGCGCTCCAGCAGGTACTGGATCTCCGGCGAGTCCTGGCCGGGGTGGTAGTACGGCGGCAGGTACGGGTCGAGGTCGGCGTCGGAGATCGGGATGCGCAGGCTGTCCCGGAAGAGCTTCAGGTCCTCCAGGGTCATCTTCTTCATCTGGTGGGTGGCGTTGCGCGCCGCGAAGTGCGGGCCCAGGCCGTAGCCCTTGATGGTCTTGGCGAGGATGACCGTCGGCTGGCCGTGGTGCTCCACCGCCGCCTTGTACGCCGCGTAGACCTTGCGGTAGTCGTGGCCGCCGCGCTTGAGGTTCCACACCTCGTCGTCGGACATCGGCGCGACCAGCTCCTTGGTCCGCGGGTCGCGGCCGAAGAAGTGCTCCTTGACGTACGCGCCGTCGTTGGCCTTGTAGGTCTGGTAGTCGCCGTCGGGCGTGGTGTTCATCAGGTTCACCAGCGCGCCGTCACGGTCGGCGTGCAGCAGGGCGTCCCACTCACGGCCCCAGATGACCTTGATGACGTTCCAGCCGGCGCCCCGGAAGAACGCCTCCAGCTCCTGGATGATCTTGCCGTTGCCGCGGACCGGGCCGTCCAGGCGCTGCAGGTTGCAGTTGACCACGAAGGTCAGGTTGTCCAGCTGCTCGTTGGCCGCGACCTGGAGCAGGCCGCGCGACTCCGGCTCGTCCATCTCGCCGTCGCCCAGGAACGCCCACACGTGCTGGTCGGAGGTGTCCTTGATGCCGCGGTCGTGCAGGTAGCGGTTGAACCGCGCCTGGTAGATAGCGTTCATCGGGCCCAGGCCCATGGAGACGGTCGGGAACTCCCAGAAGTCCGGCATCAGCCGCGGGTGCGGGTAGGACGGCAGGCCGCCGCCGGGGCCGGCGTGCGAGTGCTCCTGGCGGAAACCGTCGAGCTGCTCGGCGGTCAGGCGGCCCTCCAGGAACGCCCGCGCGTACACACCGGGTGACGCGTGGCCCTGGATGAACACGTGGTCGCCACCACCCGGGTGGTCCTTGCCCCGGAAGAAGTGGTTGAAGCCCACCTCGTAGAGGCTCGCGCTGGAGGCGTAGGTCGAGATGTGACCGCCGACACCGACGCCGGGCCGCTGCGCGCGGTGCACGGTGATCGCCGCGTTCCACCGGATCCACGCCCGGTAGCGCCGCTCCACCTCCTCGTCACCGGGGAACCACGGCTCCCGCTCGGTGGGGATGGTGTTGACGTAGTCCGTGCTGGTCAGCGAGGGGACGCCGACGTGGCTCTCGCGGGCCCGCTCCAACAGGCGCAGCATCAGGTACCGGGCTCGCTGCTGACCGCCGCCCTTGAGCACGGCGTCGAACGACTCCAGCCACTCCGCGGTCTCCTCCGGGTCGATGTCCGGCAGGTGGGCGGCCAGGCCGTCACGGATGACGCGCACCCGTTCGGGAGTGTTCTGCGGGCTCAAGGGATCTCCTCAATCCGGGGTTCTCTGGTTCCCATCGTTGCCTTCAAGACACCGTCCCGTCACCGCTACCGGTGAGTAGTTCTGGATCGTGTCCCTCGCGCGCGCGAATAGGAGGTATGTAGAGCCTGCCTCATCCGGATGGCGGACCGCATCCGGGGGTACCCGATGCGGCGTGTCTCGGCCCTTACGGTTGCGCTTGCCTGGTGTGACAGTGTTCGCTAGCCGCGACTGGTAGTGATGTCGCGCGGCAGTCGAACCCGGCTGCCGCTCTTGTGTACTTGGAGGAGTGGAAGCCGTGGTCGCCGCGGAAGACGCCGGCAAGGTCGGTGTCGCCGAGAGGCTCGGGATCGACCCGGGCGCTGTGGTCCAGGAAATCGGCTGGGGAGAGGACGTCGACGACGACCTCCGTGCGGCGGTCGAAGAGCGCATCGGCAGCGATCTGCTCGACGAGGACGCCGACGAGGTCGTGGACGTGGTCCTGCTGTGGTGGCGCGAGGACGACGGCGACCTGGTGGACGCCCTGGTCGACGCCATCGGCCCGCTCGCGGACGACGGCGTGATCTGGGTCCTGACGCCCAAGACCGGGCGGCCCGGGTACGTCGAGCCGAGCGACATCGCCGAGGCCGTGCCGACCGCGGGGCTCGCCCAGACCTCCGCCATCAGCGCGAGCGCGGACTGGGCGGCGACCAAGCTGGTCTCGCCGAAATCCGCCAAGTCCAAGCGCTGAGACGTCGCATTCGGCCGCCCCGACCCGTGCCGCTAGGCTCGACGGCGGGCTCCGCACGGAGCCCGTCTTCTTGGGCTGGGCACTTTTCCACTTGGCGGAAGGGCGAGGAATGTCGGTCGAGGTCGGTTCGCAGGCTCCGGACTTCACGCTCAACGACTACAACAAGCAGCCGGTGACGCTGTCGTCGTTCCGCGGCGAGCGCAACGTCCTGCTGGTGTTCTACCCGTTCGCGTTCAGCGGCATCTGCACCGGCGAGCTGTGCCAGGTGCGCGACGAGCTGGCCACGTACGAGAGCGAGAACGTGCAGGTCATCGGCGTGTCCGTGGACACGCCGTTCAGCCTGAAGGCGTGGGCGGAGCAGCAGGGCTACACCTTCCCGCTGCTCTCGGACTTCTGGCCGCACGGCGAGGTGGCGACCGAGTACGGCGTGTTCAACGAGGCCGCGGGCCTGGCCAACCGCGGCACGTTCCTGATCGACACCGAGGGCGTGGTCCGCTACGCCGAGGTCAACGCGCCGGGCGAGGCGCGCGACCAGGAGGCGTGGAAGAAGGCCGTCGCCGAGCTGGGGGCCTGATAGCGTTTGCCCCGGAGTCGGCCGGTCGGCCGACCCCGGACCGGGCGTGTAGCTCAGCGGAAGAGCACTCGGTTTACACCCGAGCGGTCGCAGGTTCGAATCCTGTCGCGCCCACCAGTGTGGGGTATTTCACAAATCGCCGACAATCGCTCGCCACCGGCGGTCGAGGCATTTCGCATTTCGCGCCGCGATGTCCACCATCAGGGTATTGCGGACCGGTAACGCCGACAGGGACGCTGGACCGATGCACAAACCGGAGCTCCACGTCAAGCTCCCCCCGGATCTGCCGACGGAAAGTTACGAAGGCATTCGTCAAGCCGTGTCCAGCCTCCTCGAACTGTGGGGCGTGGACGACGTGACACCGCTCCTGGTCGACGCGGTGGCACGGGGCAAGTCCGACCGCGGCTGAGCCGTCCGCGTACGCTTCCGGGACCTCGCGACGCGGGATCAGGGGTTGCCGACCGGGGCTCCTCGGGTGCGACGCCCCCTATGCCTAACAGCGTTCAGGACGTAGCTTGTCCGCCATGTCGCCCAAGACGGTCGCCGCGGTGGTGGGGGTCGCTTTCTTCCTGGCCGGGTTGTTGATCATGTTGCTGCCGCTGTCCGCCGACTCGCCCTCGGGCGTCGCCGTCTCGTGCGGCAACAGCGTGGGCATGGGGTTCGACCGGGTCGCCGTCGAGGCCGAAGGGGGCGCGCTGGTCGAGATCTGCTCGCGGCTGCGGGTGGAGCGGCTCGCGTGGGCCGCGCCGGTGACCGTGCTGGGCGCGTTGTTCGTCGTGGGGGCCGCGGTGGTGCGGCGGCGGTCTTCGGCATGACGAAGCCCCCGACCGCGGCGGCCGGGGGCTCCGACGAGCTGCCTAGCGGGCCAGCAGGGAGGTGATCTCCTGGGCCGCGCCGCCCGCCTCCAGCAGGTGGCGCAGGTTCTCCGGGAGCACGTCCCCGCGCTTCTGCACGGCCTGGGCGTACAGGCGTCCCGCGCGGTAGGAGGAGCGGACCAGCGGGCCGGCCATGACGCCGGAGAAGCCGATGCCCTCGGCGGTCTCCTTGTGCACCACGAACTCCTCCGGCTTCACCCAGCGCTCGACCGGGTGGTGCCGCGGCGACGGGCGCAGGTACTGCGTGATCGTGATGATCTCGCAGCCGGCGTCGTACAGGTCGTGCAGCGCCTCGGTGACCTCCTCCGGCGTCTCGCCCATGCCGAGGATGAGGTTCGACTTGGTCACCAGGCCGGCCTCGCGGGCCTTCGTGATGACCTCCAGCGACCGCTCGTAGCGGAACGCCGGGCGGATGCGCTTGAAGATCCGCGGCACGGTCTCCAGGTTGTGCGCGAGCACCTCGGGGCGCGAGTCGAACACCTCGGCGAGCTGCTCGGGCACCGCGTTGAAGTCCGGGATCAGCAGCTCGACGCCCGTGCCCGGGTTGAGCGCGTGGATCTGGCGGACGGTCTCGGCGTACAGCCACGCGCCGCCGTCTTCGAGGTCGTCCCGCGCCACACCCGTGACGGTGGAGTAGCGCAGGCCCATGGCCTGGACGGACTCGGCGACCCGGCGCGGCTCGTCGCGGTCGAGGTCCGTGGGCTTGCCGGTGTCGATCTGGCAGAAGTCGCAGCGTCGGGTGCACTGCTCGCCACCGATGAGGAAGGTGGCCTCCCGGTCTTCCCAGCACTCGTAGATGTTGGGACAACCGGCCTCTTCGCACACCGTGTGCAGGCCCTCGCGCTTGACCAGACCCTTGAGCTCCCGGTACTCGGGGCCCATCTTCGCCTTGGTCTTGATCCACGAGGGCTTCTTCTCGATGGGCGTTTGGCTGTTGCGCACCTCTAGGCGCAGCAGCTTCCGACCTTCAGGTACGACGGTCACGGCCTCAACACTACGTCACGCCGGGTCCGGCGCGACGCCCGTGAGCTTGGCCGTCAGGTCCCACAGGCGGCTCGCGGCCAGCTCGTCCTTGGCCGCCGCCGTGGAGCCCGAACGGGTGGGGTGCCCGCGCATCCCGCGGAACCCGTCGGGGCCGTAGTACGCGCCGCCGACGACGTCCGGCGCGGTCGCCGCGTAGAGCTGCGGCAACGTCCCCATCTCGACGGACTGGGCGAAGAAGTCGCTGATCTTGGCCCCGACGGACATGACCGGGTTGCGCCGCGAACGCGCCATGTTGGTGCTCAGCTCGGTCGCCGTGACACCGGGGTGGGCCGCGACGGACGTCACGTCCACGCCCGCGGTCCGGCACCGGCGTTCCAGCTCGCGCGCGAAGAGCAGGTTGGCCAGCTTGGACTGCCCGTACGCGCCCCACGACGAGTAGCGGCGGACCTCGTAGTTCGGGTCGGCGAGGTCGATCGCGCCCAACTGGTGGGCCATGCTCGACACGGTGACCACGCGGGCGTGCGGGGTGGCCTTGAGCAGCGGCATGAGCAGCCAGGTGAGGGCCGCGTGGCCCAGGTGGTTGGTGCCGAACTGGCGCTCGAAGCCGTCGGCGGTGCGCCCCAGCGGCACCGCCATCACCCCGGCGTTGTTGACCAGCACGTCGAGCCGGTCCGTGCGCTCGCGGACGGCCTTCGCGGCGTCGTGCACCGAGCCCAGGTCGGCCAGGTCCAGCTCGACCAGCTCGGCCTTGTTGCCGACCCGCTCCAGCGCGCGCTGCCCGCGTTCAGGCGACCGGCAGGCCATCAGGACGCGCGCGCCCTTCCCGGCCAGCACCTCGGCGGTGCGCAGCCCGAGACCCGAGTTCGCCCCGGTCACCAGCACGGTGCGGCCGGTCTGGTCGGGGATGTCCGCTTCGGTCCACTTCGCCATGGTCACCACCCAACAGCAAGTCAGGCGCTCTTGGCGAGCCTGCGGTGGCGGGCCGGCGCCTTGGCGCGCGGCGCGTTGCGGACCAGCGCCAGGAACGCGGCGCCGACCTTGGCGATCTCGTCGGACGGTTCGGTGAGGTCCGCGAGCCCGGCGGTCAGGGCGAGCAGCCGCTGCTCGCGCTCGATCGCGTCCTGCGCGGTCAGGTGCTCGTCCAGCACGGCCCGCAGGACGGGCTGCTCGGCGGCCAGCGCGCGCCAGGTGTGGGTGACGGTCTCGACGCGGTCGCCCGCGGCGTCCTCCAGCGCGACGCCGAGCCGCCCGGTGAGCTGCTGCATCCACCGGTAGTGCAGGGCCGCGAGCAGCTCGTCCTCGGTGGCGAACAGGTCGCGGTCGAAGGTCAGGGGCGCCGCGGGGTCGTCGGACGCGGCGTCGAGCACGGCGTCCAGAGCGTCACGCCGTCGGTAGAAGTCGGTCCAGCTCATGATCACGCCCTCCTCTCGTGATGCGGCTCATACCTGAGGTCTTTGGCATACCGCCGGTATGGCCGATAGGGCGAACATACCACGAGTACGTACCGTCGGTATGTCGTACGGTTGTGAACGTGGTGACAGTGCGGTCCAGGCGTGTCGAGTACTCGGAGTCCACCAGGCAGGCCCTGGTGGACAGTGCCGTCGAGCTGTTCACCAAACGGGGGTACGCGGGCACCTCGCTGGACGAGGTCGCCAAGCGGGCCCGCCTGACGAAGGGCGCGCTGTACCACCACTTCAGCGGCAAGCAGGCGCTGTTCGAGGCCGCCTTCGACTCGGTCGAGAACGCGTTCATGCGCAAGCTCGGCGAGATCGTCAGCGCCCCCGGCGACCCGTGGGACACGGCCATCGCGGGGCTGCGCGCGTACGTGCGGGTGTGCCTGGAGCCGTCGTACCAGCGCATCGTGATCCACGAGGCTCCCGTGGTGATGGGCTGGGAGCGGTGGCGCGAGGCGGAAGAGCACTTCAGCTACGGCCTGCTGCGGTCGACCATCGAGGTGTTGATCACCAGTGGCGAGTTGGAGCAGTTGCCGGTGGAGACGATGGCCCGGTTGCTGTTCGGGTCGTTGTCGGCGGGGGCGAGCATGATCGCCGGGGCGGCTGATCCGAAGAAGGCGAGTGCGGAGGTCGAGCGCACCATCGTGCGGGTGGTGGAGGGGTTGCGGGTCAATGGCGGCCCTCGGGTGGTGGAGCCCGTCCGGGAACACCGCTCGCGATCCCGCCGCCGTTGACGCTGGGGGCTGGCGCTTCTTTCGCGCGAAGCGCGGCGCTTTTCGCCGCGCAGCGGCGTGCTTTTGGTTTGGGCTCCCAGCCACAAGGGGCCTTCGTGTTCCCCACCGTATGACCTGCCCGAAGGGCTACCACACTTTTCGGGGGTCGGGCCAAAA